>CAXTSK010000261.1:0-7506 GCA_964246655.1 uncultured Pyrinomonadaceae bacterium | reverse complement strand
GCCCGCTACACCCTGCGCCGGTCCGACGGTGGCTGGAAGGTCACCGACCAGGCCGCTCTCGGAGGATGCTGACCATGCCACACCTCTCCGCCGTGCGGCGCCTCGCCGTGCTCATCGGCCTGGTGGCCGCCGCGGCCGTCGTCCTGTGCGTTGCGGACAGTCGAGTCGCCGATGTGGTTGAGCGTCGGCAGCTTCGGGTCGCGCGGCTCGGGCAGAGGCCGCCGCGCGCGCGGCGTCACGTTCGCGTCCGCGCCCGGCGTGATGGCCTTGCCCGCGTCCGAAAGGTAAGGGCAGACGGGGCAGCCCTTCAGACGCTTCAAGCCTTCGACGACCGACGCGGCGTTGAACTCGGCGCCCGCGGGGCTCGTGTGCGTGTGGTCGGGGCCGAAGAGCGGCTTGACCTTCTCCTCGCCGAGCGCGTCGTACTTGTCGGCGACGATCTTCGTCACGTCAACGAACTCGGCGCCCTCGGCGCGCGCGATCTCTTCGGCCCACTGGCGGAAACTTCCGGAGCCGCGCTCGACCTTGCCTTCCTTCCAGATGTTGCGCACGGTGAGCGAGAGGACGATGGGCGTCGCGCCTTTGGCTTTAACGTCGGCGATGAACTTGCGGTTGTACCAGCCGAAGGTGTGGACGACCTCCTTCGTGCCGTCGGGCTTCGTGACCTCTTTCGTCTCTTCGCCCAGGCCCGGCAAAGAGCCGCGCGCGCGCCCCGTGTCGAGCGGGCCGCCGTCGTTGTGGCCGAACTGTATGAGCACGAAGTCGCCGGCCTTCAAGTCCTGCAAGACCTTGTCCCAGAGCCCTTCCGTCAAAAACGTCCGGCTGCTCCGTCCCGCGCGCGCGCGGTTGAGGACGTTGATATTCGAAGTGTCGAAGAAGGCGACGAAAGGGTCGGCCCATCCGTACGCGCCGCCCCCGCTGCTGTTAGCCGTCGAGTCGCCGACGACGAAGAGCGTCGGGAGCTTCGGGTCGGCCGGGCGCTGGATGGGCGGCGGCGGCAGCGGAGTTTGCTCGGTCGTCTGCGCCGCGCAGATGAGTGGCGACAGGCAGACGGCGAGCAGGGCGAAGATGAAAGCCGCCGGGTTGTTTCTCAGTCGATGCATGTGCCCTCTCGAATGTTCGAACGTCTCTTTAACGTTTGCCGGCGGTCGGGTCGGGCCAGTCGTCGGTGCGGAAGGGCGCGGCGGGCAGGCCCGTGTCGTTCGTCAGGTTCGGGCGGCGCGGGTTGTTGTTGAAGGCGTAGCGCGCGGCGACGGGTCGCGGCACGTCCGTTGACCAGACTTCAACTTTATCCTTGCCGACGATGCGCGCCTCCGCCCAGTGCCACTTGCGGTCTTCGCCCGCGACGGCGAACTCTTGCAGCTTGTCGCCGTCGCGGATTTTTAATCCGGTTCCTACGTCTTCAAACGTGAGGACGAGTTTCGACCCGCCGACTTTCATCCTGCCGAACATCGGCCCCGTGGCCGTCATCTTCCGTCCATACACTTCCGCCAGAGCCCAGCGCGCCATGCGGCGGCCCACGTCGAGCTTGTTCTTCGGGTGTATGTCGCGCGCCTCGCCCACGTCGATGGTGACGACGAGGCCCGCGTTCTTCGTCGAGAGGGCCGTGCGCCGCTGCGCCTCGCGGACGTGGCTCCAAGCCTCGTCCGCCGGTTCGGGCTTCGGGTCGCGGTAGTTAGGAAGTTGGATGATGCCGAAGGGGAAGTCGCCCTGACCCCAGCGCTCGCGCCACGCGCGGATCATGGTCGGCAGGAGGATTCCGTACTGCTCGGCGCGCGCCTCGTTCGACTCGCCCTGATACCAGAAGGCGCCGCGGACGGGGAAGGGAATGAGCGGCTCGATCATGCCGTCGTAGATGGAAGACGCGATGCGGTACTCGCGCAAAGCGTCGGGCACGGGCGGCGAGGGCGAGGGTCGCGCCCCGGCCGCCTTCGCCTTGTCGGCCTCCTCGCGCCAGCGCTTGATCTGCTCTTCGTACTCGACCTTCACGCGCGGCCGCTCCTCGTCCCAGGTCTTCGTGCGCTCGACCGTGGCCTTGAGTTCCGGGTTGGCGACAAGGTAATCGACCGGCGTCCACGCTTCGGCCTGCGAGCCTCCGTAAGAAGAGTTGATGACGCCGATGGGGACGCCCAACTCCTTCTGCAACTCGACGGCGAAGTAGTAGCCGGCGGCGGAGAAGTCTTTGACCGACTCGGGCGTGGTGGCCTGCCAGGTGGCGAGCGGCGGCGGCTTGTGCTTGAAGGCAACCTGGCGGCTGACGTTGAAGAGACGGATGTTCGGTTGGTTGGCCGCCGCGATGGCCTCCTTGGCCTCCTTCGTCTCGGCCAGCGTGAACTGCATGTTTGACTGGCCCGAGACGAGCCACACCTCGCCGACAAGCACGTCCTTCAGTTCAATCTTGTTCTTGCCCGTGACCGTCAACACGGCGGCCGTCGCGTTCGCGCGCAAAGGGTCGAGCCACACGCGCCAGCGCCCGTCGGCGGCGGCCGTCGTCTTCTTAGTCTGACCCGCGAAGCTGACCGTGACGGCCTCGCCCGGCGCGGCCGTGCCCCACACGGGCAGGCGCACGCCGCGCTGCAAGACCATCGAGTCGGAGAGCACGTCGGGCAGCGAGACATCGGCGCGCACGCTTGCGGCCGAGCCGAGCACGGCGAGCGCTGCGGCGAACAGGAAAGCGTTTGCGTAAGCGATTCTCTTCGAGACTTGCGGGCGCATGCCGACACTCTCCACTAAAGATTCGACGAGTAAAGCGGTTTACCGGGCGGCCGCACCACGGACGCCTCCGGCTTTGCTCAGCCCAACGGTCATACAAGATTTCTATTGCTGGGGGCTCCGATTCTAAACCGAGTCGGGTAGAAATGCTAAACGGTCAGCGCGCCGCACGGCTGCGGAGCGGGAGCGGGCGACCTTCTATAGCGACGACTGGGAGGCGTAACAAGGGCGTCATCCCGGCAGAGCGGCACCGGGTCTGCGGCAAGGAGTCGGGTGAAGACCTGCGGGGTCGAGCGGTTCAATATTTCTCGCAACACGGCCCCCGCGAGTCCTATTGGGGATGAGGGCCTTTGCGTAACATCGGGTTGGAGTAGTAAGTCCAGCCGAAGGTGAACTGCCAACTGTCGCTGAAGATGTAGCCGTTCGACTGGCCGCTCGCGTACCAGAGCAGCACGAGCCGCCCGTCCGGGAACTTGAGCCCCCACGTCTGGCCGACGTTCTCCGTATTCTCACTGTCGTACTCGCCGACGCCGATGTAGAGGCGGTTGCCGGCGAGTCCGCCGTACTGCGCCTGCGCCCACGCCGAGGCGGGCGTGTTCACCCCCTGCTTGCCGAAGTCGGCCGCCACCACGCCCGCGGGCAGTCCCGCGTACACTTCGCGGAATTGACCCGACGGATTGTCCGTGACCACCAACGACAGGTCGAGCGCGTCGCGCCCGTCCCAGAGCTTGAGCGACCAGAAGACGCCGCCCTTGGGATTGTCTGCCCACACGGCGCACCAGTTCGAAGAGGCCGACCAGTTGAAGAGGACGCTGGTCTGCCCGAGTGCGGGCGGGCCGCTGTAGCCGGCGAGGCCGTAGGCCGTCGCCAGGTATTGAACCGTCGCCGCCGGCGGCGTAACCGTCGGCGAGATCGAGGCGCTGCCGTCGGCGGCCTGCGCGCCCGAGAAGTTGCCGACGTTGCCGATGCTGATCTCGGAGGCGTTCTCGGTCTCCCACTTCAAGCGCACGGGCTGCGGGTTGTCTGCGCTGATGATGGCGGGGGCGGGGGCGAAGTTGATAATCCGCGGCGCGGGCACCTGCACCGTGGCCGTCTTCTGCTCCTGCGCGCGGTAGCTGCGTCCGCCGATCTTCTCCTCCACGCTCAGGGTGAAGATGGTGGACTGCGAGAGCTTGAGCGGCGGGTCCGTGTCGCCGGGGTACTTCCCGTTGCTGCCCAGCGGGTCTTCACCCTGCGCCGGGACGTTGTAGACCTGTCCGTTGAGTGCGTACTGGATGGTGTAGGTGGCGTCGGCGGGGCCGTCCCAGTTGAGGGTCGTCGAGCCGCCGTAGGGGACGTTGACCGGGTCGAGCCAGAAGGCGACCGTGCCCCAGCCGTTGGGAAACTTCGTCACACGGAGCGTCGTGGTCGGGTTGCCGGCCGAACCCTCTTTGAGGGTGAGCTGCGCGGTGCCGGGCTGCGTGTTGACCGTCACGGTGTTGAAGGTGAAGGCGAGCCCCTGCTTGCCGACCGCCCCGTGCCCGTCCTGCGGCTCGAAGACGAAGGCGATGAGGCCGGCCCCCGACTTCGTATCACTCAGTTTCCAGCCGTCGGGCGCGACGGGGCCGAGCTTATCGCCGTTGGTGAGGTCGGTGGCGTTGGCGCCGACGGGGATCGTGATGCTCACGCCCTTGACGATGACCGGGTTCTTCACCGGGTCGGGGTTCGGATTCGAAGCGACGATGGTGAGCACCGCCACCGAGGGCGCCTCGGCGCTGAGCGATTCCGGCGGCGCGACCTCGTCGTCGGCCGGGGCGGTCTGCGCTTCGTCCTGCAAGGGCTTCGGCGCGACGCTGGCCTGCAAGGGGAACGGCTCGGTCACAAGGTCGTAGCGTAGAAGCGGGCTAGCCATCAGTATCTCTCCTCTTTGTCAGGCGACTTTGCCGTAATCGATCCACTGGAATGAGAAGTGCCAACTGTGTGTGCCGTAAGAGGTGCCGCTCGGCGAGCCGTTCTCATACCAGACGAGCACCAAACGGTCGTCGGGGAACTTGACGGCCCAAGTGTAGCCGACGTTCACCGGATTCTCGCGAAAGATGTCGTCGCTGAAGTTGAGGACGGAGCCGTGCCAGATGTCGCCGAGCGTGGTCGCGGGCTGGAAGCTCGCGCGCGTGACGGCGTCGAAGCTCGTGCCGCCGCGGCCCGTCCCGAGGAAGGCGGCCCGTAAGCCCTGCGACAGTTGCAGCGTGGCGGTGTAGTTCTGCGCGTGCCCCGGCCGGTCGTCCAGACTGTTGACGCTCGACGCCACGTCGAAGACGTTCTGGTTCGACCTGATGGCGAGCGTCCAGATCGGTGTCGGCTGGAGCTTGTCCACCCACACGTTGAGCGCGTGCGAGGTGACGGCCCCACCGATGCCGACCTGCGTCTGCGCGTAGGCGGGCGGGCCCGAGTAGCCCGGTTGCCCGTAGGCCAGGGCCACACTCCTGCCGGGTTTGCGCGGCGAGTATGAGTGGCTGCCGTTCAGTGCTTCAGTGTCGCTGAAGATGCCGACGCCGTCGATGTGTAGCTGCGAGACGTTCTCGGTCTGCCAGGCGAGGCGCACGGTCGGCCCCGACGGGGGGTCGGCGAAGATGGGCGTGGCCGTGTAGCTCTCAATCAAGGGGGCGCTGACCAGGACGGTCGCGGTCGCCTGCTGTTGCGCGAAGTAGAGTTGCCCGCCGAGGGCCTGCCGGACGGAGAGCGTGAAGACGGTGGTCTGCGAGAGCAGGAGCGGCGCTTCACCCGCGACCGGGTACTGCCCGCGGTTGCCGAGCGGCGGCTCGCCCTGCTCGGGCACGTTCACAAGCCCCGTCTGCGACGTGAAGTATTCGATGGTGTAGGTCGCGCCCGCCGGCCCCGCCCAGTGGAGCGTGGCCGACTGGCCGGGCATGACGTTGGGAGGGTTGACCCAGAAGGCGACGGTGCCCCAGCCCGCGGGGAACTTCGTCACGGAGAGTTGCGTCGTCGGGTTGCCGGTCGAACCTTCCTTGACGGTGAGCTGACAGGGGCCGGGCTGCGTGTTGACCCGGATATTGTTGAAGTTGAAGGCGAGACCCTGCTTGCCGATCACACCCTTCCCCGGCTGCGGGACGAAGACGTATTCGACCGAGTCCGAGCCATGCTTGGTCGTTTGCAGCCTCCAGCCGTCGGGGGCGACGGGGCCGATGCCGGTCGCGTCGGCCGTCAAAGACTTGCCGTCGGAGCCGACCGGGAGGGCGATGTTGATGCCCTGAAGCGTGACGGGAGTCGAAGGGGTCGGGTTTGCGGCGACGACCGTCAACGTCGCGGTGGACGGGGCGCCGTCGGCAGGGCTCGCCTGCAAGGGGAAGGGGGTGGTCGAAACGTCGTAGCGCAGTTGTGTCGTCATACCGTCTCCCCATCTCCGCCTTCGGACTCGTCTTTGGCGTGGAGCTTTGCGAGTCTCGAAAAATCTATATAGACGAATTCGAACGACCAGTCGCCACCATTGTTCGGGTTCAGGGACTTGGCGCCGTCGAACCAGACGAGTGCCAGCTTGCCGTCGGCGGATTTTAGTCCCCAGGTGGAACCCGCGTCCCGCGCATACCCGTTGTAACTGCCGCTTTCCACACCCCACTCCGGGAAGGTTATGACGGCGTTGCCCGTCCAGACTCCGGCGCGCGGCATTGAGGTGCCGTAGGCGGCCTTGTACAGCTCGTTACTGCCGACGCCGCCGCGAGCATGCCCGAAGTCGGCCACCGAAACATTAGCCGCCAGTTCAATCGAGACATCCGCAGACGTGCGGACGGTGGTCTCTCCGCGGCGGCTGCTGGACGAACTGTCAATACGCAGTTTCAGCTTGAAGAGCGGCCGGTTGGGGCCGAGCCCGAAAGTCCAAAGCTCCCGCGAAGGCTCCCTCCACACAGAGAGGGGGCCGGACGCGATGACGCGGCCGACGCCCGCGTGCGCGGAGACGGGCGGGCCGGAATAGCCCTCGACGCCGTAGGCCCTGACCAGAAATGACTTGGGCTCGGTGCAGGTCGCCGCCCACTTCCCCTTCGACTTATCTCTATCGCTAACGTCTGTGTCGCCGATATAAAGTGCGGAGACGTTCTCGGTCTCCCACGAAAGGGTGACATCCGTGTCGCCCGAAGGGTTCAGCCGCGAGGGCGACGCGGTGAAGGAGATGACGCGCGGCGGGGGCACCTGCACCGAGGCCGTCTTCTGCTCCTGCGCCTGATACTTGATCCCCGAGATGCTCTCCTCCACTTTCAAAGTAAAGGTGGTCGTCCGGTCGAGCTTAAGCGGGGGCTCTCCTTGCGCCGGATACTCCCCCCGACTCCCGAGCGGCGGCTCGCCCTGCGCGGGCACGTTCACGACACGGCTGCCGAGCGCGTACTGAATGGTGTAAGTGGCCCCGGCCGGCCCCACCCAGTTGAGCTGCGTCGAGCCCTTGAAGGGAACGTCGGGCGGAACGAGCCAGAAGGCAACGTTGCCCCAGCCGTTGGGAAACTTCGTCACGCCGAGCTGTGTGGTGGGAGAGCCGGCCGTGCCCTCTTTGAGGGTGAGCTGACAGGGGCCGGGCTGCGTGTTGACCTTGATGTTGTTGAAGGTGAAGACAAGACCTTGTTTGCCGACGACACCCTTCCCCGGCTTCGGCTCGAAGACGTAGTCTACTTTGCCCGTGCCGGGTTTGGGTGGGTTCGCCTTCCAACCTTCGGGCGCGACGGGGCCGACGCCCGTCGCGTCGGCCATCAACGCGGCGGCGCCGGGGCCGCCGGGGATGGTGCCGGTCAGCCCTTGGAGGGGGCCGGGGGT
>CAXTSK010000260.1:0-7511 GCA_964246655.1 uncultured Pyrinomonadaceae bacterium | reverse complement strand
AGGTCTTCGAGATGTTCCGCGGAGAGATCGACCGCTGGCTCGTCACACAGGTTCCGCTCGCGGTCGAGGGCGCGGACACCTTCATGCCGCCGGACTTCCTCGAAGGCTTTCGCGCCGCCGACACACAAGACCTCGGCGACGGCCTCAAGGTCACCTCGTACGAGCGCGTCCCTTAAGTTCGACTTCCCTCCCAGCCTTCAACTCTCGGTCGCGGGCGCGCGCAGGGTGGACTCAATCCTCCTGTCGGGGATGAGCCAGATGAGCGCGACCAGGACGTAGAGGCCGTCGGAGACCCACTGGTTGACGAAGGCGAGGAGGATGGCCACGGCGTAGAGCAGCGGCGAGAGCTTACCCTTCAGGTCTTTCCCGACCGCGGCCCTGAGCCTGGAGTTGGCGCCCTGCTGCGCGATGATCGTACTCTGGAGGATGTAGTAGGCGACCGCGGCCGCCAGCATCACGCCGCCGTAAACGGCCGTGGGCAGGGGGGCGAAGTGGTTCTCTCCCATCCAGCCGGTGACGAAGGGCACCAGCGACAACCAGAACAGCAGGTGCATGTTCGCCCAGAGGGTCTTGCCGTTGATGTGCTCGGTGACGTAGAGCATGTGGTGGTGGTTGTTCCAGTAGATGCCGAGGTACACGAAGCTCAGGACATACGTGAGGAAGACCGGGACGACGGGGCGAAGCGCCGCCCAGTCCGCGCCGTGCGGAATCTTCAGCTCCAGCACCATGATGGTGATGATGATGGCAATCACGCCATCACTGAACGCTTCGAGGCGGCTCTTCTTCATCCCACGTCACCTGCCGTAGTTGGGCACGTCGAGCATGTCGTGGCGGGTGATGATGCCGGTAATGCGGCCGAACTCTTCGACGAGGACGGCGGGGTGGCGGCGCAGCATGCGCGTGACCTCGGCCGAGCTGGCGTCAACGTCGATGGCCGGAAAGCCCGGCTCCATCACCTGGCTCACGGTCGCGCCGAGCAGGTCGCGGTCGCCGAGGACTTTGGCGAGCAGGCGATTCTCGCGCACCGAGCCGACCGACTTACCCTCTTCGATGACGGGCATCTGCGTGACGCCGTGCTTGTCCATCTGCGCCAGCGCCTCGGCGACCGTCTCCGTCGGCGCGATGGAAAGCACACGCGGCCGTTCGCCCGCGGGCTTCGTCGAGCTGATGAGCCCGGCCGTCATCTTCTTCGGTTCGAGCAGGCGCTTCTCCTTCAGCCACTCGTCCGAGTGGTGCTTCGTCAGGTAGTGCTCGCCCGTGTCGCAGACGATGAAGACGACGACGCCCGACTCGTCCAGTCCGCGCCCGACCTTCAAGGCTGCGGCGAGGTTCGTGCCCGTCGAGCCGCCGCAGAAGATGCCCTCCTTGCGCCCGAGCTCGCGCGACATCTCGAACGACTCGCGGTCGGTGACGTTGACGATCTCGTCCACGTAGCGCATGTGGACGTTGGCGGGGACGACCTCCTGCCCGATGCCTTCGACGAGGTACGGCGTCGCCTCGTGGGTGCGGCCGGTCTCCTTGTAGGTCTTGAAGACCGAGCCGTAAGGGTCTGCGCCGACGACGCGGATGTCCGGGTTCTGCTCCTTCAAAAACCTCCCCGTGCCCGAGATGGTGCCGCCCGTGCCGAGGCCCGCGACGAAGTGCGTGAGGCGCCCCTCGGTCTGCTCCCAAAGCTCGGGGCCGGTCGTGCGGTAGTGCGCCTCGGGGTTGTTCGGGTTCGAGTACTGGTCTGGGTAGAAACTGTTCGGCGTCTCGCGCGCGATGCGGCGAGCGGTCTCGACGTAGTGGTCGGGCGTGCCGGGCTTGGCCGTCGCGGGCACGACGACCACGTCCGACCCGAGCGCCTTCAAGTAACGAACCTTCTCGACCGAAGCCTTCTCGGTCATGACGAAGATGCAGCGGTAGCCTCTGACCGCGGCCGTGAGCGCGAGCCCGATGCCCGTGTTACCGGAGGTGGCCTCGACGATGGTGCCGCCGGGCTTCAAGGTGCCCTCGCGCTCGGCGGCTTCGACCATCGAGATGCCGATGCGGTCTTTGACCGAGTAGCCGGGATTGAGGCTCTCCATCTTCGCCAGCACCGTCGCCTTGATGCCCTGGGCCATGCGTCCCAGCCTGACGAGCGGCGTGCGCCCTATGAGATGGAGGACGTTCTCGTGGTAGTTCATAAGTTCTCCGCTTCGATGTGTGGAGCAGGATTAAGACGTACCCAACTTTATACAACGGAACTCCGCCGGGTCGCCAACGTCCGCCGTCTACTTCTTTTCGTATGCTTGCAGCGCCGGGACGCTGTGGAACTCGCCCGTCTCGACGATGTAGGCGGTGAGTTGGTGGCCGTAGACGCAGCCGGTGTCGAGGCCGATGGCGCGCGGGCCGCGGCGCGGCGCGGGCGCGGGCCAGTGGCCGAAGAGGGCGACGCGGTCGCCGTCGTAGACCTCATACCAGGGCGTGCCCGCGCGGCTCTCGCGGTCGAGGCCGAGCGTGCGCAGCGCCGTCAGGTCGTCGAGCGACTGCCATTCGAGTCGCGAGCCGGGGCGCAGGCCCGCGTGGACGACGACGTGCGTGCCGAGGTCGATGTAGGGCGGGAGCGATTCGAGGAAGGCCGCGTAAACGTCCTGCCCGTCATTCAACTCTTTCGCGCACCTCTTCTGTGACGGCTTCAAATCCCTCTTCTTGCGCGAGCCCTTCCAGTATTCGAGCAGCGCGCGGTCGTGGTTGCCGATGACCGAAGAGAAGCGCGGATCGTGCATGAAGAGTTCGAGCACCTCGCGGCTCTTCTCGCCCTTCGTCACGAGGTCGCCGACGGCGACGAGCCGGTCGGCCCCCCCCAGGCCGACGCGCTCGACGAGTGCCAGCAACTCGTCGTAACAGCCGTGTATGTCGCCGACGACAAAAGTGCGCGACAAACTTCTCAGATCCTCCCACACAGACTTCGGATTTCTTCTTTTTCGATTACAACACAGCGCGCAAGCGCCTCACAAACGGCCCGGCGTTTGCCCCGCGCCGCTTCTGTGGTAAAAGACTGCGGCGCCTCGGCGGGGCGCATCTCTTATGCTGAGCATCGACGGGTCATTTGGCGAGGGCGGCGGGCAGATCATCCGCACGTCCCTGGCGCTCTCGCTCATCACGGGCAAGCCGTTCCGCGTCTACAACGTCAGGGCGCGGCGCGACAAGCCCGGCCTCCAGCGCCAGCACCTCACGGCCGTCACGGCCGCGGCCGCCATCGGCACGGCCAAGGCCGACGGCGCGCACGTCGGCTCGAAAGAGTTCAGCTTCGAGCCCGGCGCCATCCAACCCGGCGAGTACAAGTTCACCATCGGGACGGCGGGCAGCACCATGCTCGTCCTTCAGGCCGTCCTGCCGCCGCTGATGCTCGCCGACGCGCCGAGCCTGCTGCTGTTTGAGGGCGGCACGCACAACGTCAAGGCGCCGCCCTTCGAGTTCATACAGAAGTCTTTCCTGCCGCTCGTCAACAAGACGGGGCCGACCGTGACGGTCGAGCTTCAGCGCTACGGCTTCTACCCGCCGGGCGGCGGCCGCTTCAACGTCTACGTCGAGCCCGCGCAGGAGTTGCGCCGCCTCGACCTCGTCGAGCGCGGGGCGATACTGTCGCAACGCGCCCGCGCGCTCTGCGTCAACCTGCCCGCGCACGTAGGCGAGCGCGAGCTGGCGGTGACGAGCGAGCAACTCGGCTTCATGCCCGACCAGCTCGACCTCGAAATCTCCGACAACGCCATCAGCGCCGGCAACGTCTTCACCATCGACGTGGAGAGCGAGAACCTGACCGAAGTCTTCACAGGCGTCGGCGAGCGCGGCGTGCGCGCCGAAAGCATAGCCGCCCGCGTCGTCCGAGAGGCGCAAGCCTACCTCGACTCCGGCGCCCCCGTCGGCCAGCACCTCGCTGACCAACTCCTCATCCCGATGGCCCTCGCCGGCGGCGGGTCGTTTACGACCGTCACGCCCACACCCCACACCACGACCAACATCGAGGTCGTCAAAAAATTCCTGCCCGTCGAAATCACCACCACGCAGTTGACCGAAGACGTTTGGAAGGTTGAAGTCTTCGGCTAAAGCGCCTTTCAATCAGAACTATTAACCACAGAGACACAGAGACACAGCTAAAAGCCTTAAGCTGTGTTTTTAGCTGTGTCTCTGTGTCTCTGTGGTGAAACTCTCTCCCGCTGTCAGCTTCCCTTCTGAATCAGCTCGTCCGCCATCAGCGCGACGGCGGCTGGGTCTAAGCTTCTCTTGAAGACAATCGTGTTGGGCGGGACGTTGGTCATGGGGTCGCGGGTGCCGCGGAGGTCGTCCCAGGCGGCGAGGATGAAGTTGTTGAGGCCGGCGTGGTCGAATTCGAGCAGGCGGTCGCGGAGGTGTTCGGGTGTCCAGAAGCCGAGGATTTCGAGGAAGATGTGCGCACCCGTCTCGGCGTGGCGCAGGACGTAGTCGGGGATAAAGGCGGAGTCGCCGAGGTCTAGGACGACGCTGCTCGGCTCAAGCGTCCAACCCGTGGCGGCGCGCGCCCAGGTTGAGGCGAGCTTCTCGACGACGGGGTTCTCGTAGGGGGTGACTTCGGGGTAGTGTGAGCGCAGTTGCGTCTGCGCGCTGGTCAGTTCGAAGTAGGCGACGCGGTTCTGTCTGCCCTGTATCTCGGCGCGCATGCGCCAGCCCTTGCAGAGCAGCAGCGCGGGCAGGAAGACGGCCATCTGGATGCCGTACTTCTGCGAGCGCTGGAAGATGGAGGCCGGGCCGTCGAGGCGCACCTCGTAGCCCGCGCGCGAGTTCCCCTTCACCGTGTGAATCAGGCGGTAAGCCTTGATGGCGCCGAACAGCTCGCGAAAACCTTCGGGCGCCTGCGGCTCAAGCCACAGGCGCATCTCGACCGAGCGGTAGAGCAGCGCCTGCGCCTGCGCGACGTTGTAGAGGTCTAGCAGTTCGCCTGCCGTCAGGGGCTCGAAGGCGGTGAGGCGCTGGTTGTCGGGCAGGTCTGCGTAGAGCGCGTCCATGACCGCGGCCGGTTCACATGACAACTCGCGCGCGACCTCGCCGATGAGTTCTCCCCTTCCCTCCGCGGCGACGACGGGATGACGCGCGCGTGCTTTGAGGAAGAGCGCGCGCCGAATCTCGACCGGCTCCGCGGGCGCGTTGGTCTCGAACTCGCAGCGGTCGGTCAGGAGCTTGATCAACCCGCGCAGGATGCGGTAGTCCGTCCCCGTCCCCACGTACTCCTGCAAAGACTCTTCGAGCGCCGCGCGCGTCCGCCCGTCGTGAGCGACGAAGAGCGCGACCAAATCCTCTGCCACGCGCAGGTACTCCTCGTCCTCCACGTCGATGTAGCGCGGGTTGATGCGGTCGCCGCGCTGCCAGCTCATCGCCAGGTCTGCGGTCAGCATAGATCAAAAGCAATTCACAGGGATGGACAGGATAGAAAAATACGGATTTGAACTTTCAATTTGAAATTCCTGAAGCTGTGCCTCTGCGCTTAAATTTTTCTACGCGTTCGCGCCCTCGGCGGCGGAGCGCTCCCACTCTTCGTAGAGTTCGCGCAGGCGCGCCTCGGCCTTCTGGAAGTCGCCGTTGAGGCGCGCGAGGCGCGCGGGGTCGCGCGCGGTCTCCGGCTTCGCCAGCTCTTCGGCGAGCGAGGCCACGCGCTGCTCGGCCGCGGCGATCTCTTCCTCGACCTTCTGCGGGTCGCGCGTTGCGCCCTTCTTCTTCGAGTCCTTCCCGCCGCGCTGTTGACGCGATTCCTCCTTGCGCGGAGGGGCCGCTTCGACAACCGTCTTCGTCGCCGCCTCGTTCGCGCGGCGCGCGGCCTTCCAGTCGTGATACTCCGTGTAGTCGCCGTCGTAGTGCTCGGCGCCGCCCTCGCCGTCGAGCGAGAGTATCTGCGTGGCGACACGGTCGAGGAAGTAGCGGTCGTGACTGATGGTGATGATGGTGCCGTCGTAGGCGTCGAGCGCCTCTTCCAGAGCCTCGCGCGAAGGAATGTCGAGATGGTTCGTCGGCTCGTCCAGCACGAGCACGTTGACGTTCGAGTAGATGAGTTTCGCGAGCGCGAGCCTTCCCTTCTCACCGCCCGAGAGATCGCGGACGTGCTTGTACACGTCGTCGCCCGTGAAGAGGAAGCGCGCGAGGAAGCCGCGCAGCTCACCCGCCGTGGCCGAAGCGGGCGCGACGCGGCGCAGCTCCATGATGATCTCGTTGCGGTCGTCGAGGTCGTCGAGCTGCTGCGCGTAGTAGCCGACCGAGACGTTCGTGCCCAGGCGAATCTCGCCCGCGAGCTGCGGGAGCTTCCCCAAGACGGTCTTGATGAAAGTCGTCTTGCCCGAACCGTTCGGCCCGATGATGCCGAGGCACTCGCCGCGCTTGAGGACGAAGTTGATGTCCACGGCGAGCAGCTTGCCGGGGTAGCCGACCGCGGCTTCGGCGACGGTCAGAACGTACGCGCCCGCGCGTTCGACCTTCTGCAACTGGAAGTTGCCCTGCGGCTGGTCGGGGCGGATGGCCTCGACACGCTCCAACTTGGCGAGCATCGTGCGGCGCGACTTGGCCTGCTTGGTCTTCTGGCCCGCGAGGTTGCGGCGGATGAACTCCTCGGTCTTGGCGATGAGGTGCTGCTGGTTCTCGTAGGCGCGCATCTGTATCTCGCGCCGCTCCTCGCGCTCGACGAGGAAGGCCGAGTAGTTGCCGTTGTAACTGACCGCCTTGCCCAGCTCGACCTCGACGATGCGCGTGCACGCGCGGTCGAGGAAGTAGCGGTCGTGGCTGATGATGACGTAGGCCGACTTGTAAGCGGCGAGGAACTCTTCGAGCCACTCGACCGCGGAAACGTCGAGGTGGTTCGTCGGCTCGTCGAGCAGCAGCACGTCGGGCTCGGCGAGCAGCAGGCGCGCGAGGCCGAGCCGGTTCTTCTGCCCGCCCGAAAGAATCTCGCACGGCGTCGCCCAGGTGTCGCGTTCGAACCCGAGACCTTGCAGGATCGCCTCGGCGCGCGCCGCGTACTCGAAGCCGCCCTGCCGCTCGAACTCGTGCTGGAGATGGCTGTAGCGTTCAAGCACCGCGTCGAGGTCATCGGAAGCCTCGGCCATGCGGTGCTCCAACTCGTGCATCTCGTGCTCAATTGATTGGAGCTGGCCGAAGGCGGCGAGCGCGGCCTCGTGGACGGTCGTGCCGGGCTCGAAGTCTACGTGTTGTTCGAGCAGGCCGAGCTTGACGCCGCGCGCGCGCACCACGTCGCCGCGGTCGGGCGACTCCTCGCTGGTGACGAGCCGGAAGAGCGTCGTCTTGCCCGCGCCGTTCCGGCCCACGAGCCCCACGTGCTCGCCCGGGTTGACCTGCAACGAAGCCCCGCGCAGAACGTCCTGCGCGCCGTAAGATTTGTAAACGTCGGTGAGTCGGAAAAGCATAAGGCCGCACTGCCCCTCTAACGAAACTGAAGCGGGCGTCGGGGTCTTCAGCGCCCCGCCCGCTTCAGTCTTACTGCGCGCGCCGCGCGGCGCGCCTCAACTTAACGC
>CAXTSK010000259.1:0-7520 GCA_964246655.1 uncultured Pyrinomonadaceae bacterium | reverse complement strand
GCCGCCCGGCGTGTCCACCCAGCCCGCCCGCGCACTCTTCCTGGCGGCCAAACGCCCCCGCGCGCCGCCGCGCGCGAGCAGCTTCGTCACCGGGAGCCCCGCCAGCCCCCCCCCCCCGACTACAACGTCGAAACTCTCCACGACTTTCTCCCTTGAACCTCTTAAAGGCCCGTTCAGTCCTCAAGCACAGCCAGGCGCCGCTCGATGTCGCCGCCCGCACATCCGAAGCAAAGCGCTTTGCTCTGCGAAGTCAGCAGGCAAAAAAATATCGGGCGACCGAGGCCCGACTGTCTCTCCCCTCTCCGTCTCACCCGCCGCGCGCGGCGCGGATGACGCTCTCCATGTGGCCGAGATACCTTTCCAACGCGCGCCGGCCCGCGGCCGTCAGCCTGTATTCGGTCTTGGGCGTGCGCCCGTCGAAATATTTATTACAGACGACGTACTGCGCCTCTTCGAGTTTGCGCGCGTGCACGCTCAGGTTGCCGTCCGTGGTGTTCAGGAGTTGTTTGAGGTCGTTGAAGGTGAGCGATTCGTTGACGGCGAGGGCGCTGACGATGGCGAGGCGGATGCGCTCGTGTATAAGTCGATCAAGCTCGGCGGCGGCGGCCGGCCCGTCGGTCGGTTTGTTGCGCCTCGGCTGCTGCGGCTGCTCGCGTAAACCCTCGGGCGAACTTTGCGCGCCCGCCTTCTTCGTCGAACGATCCTTCGCCAAAGCGTTTTGTCTAGCCACCGTAGTTCCTCGCTATGTGCAGCCCGAAGATGACGTGGAGCAGCCCGAAGCCCGTGGCCATCAGCGCGTCGCCCCACGCGACGGGCAGAAAAAGAGCGCCCGCCCCCAGGAACATGAAGCAGAGCCCCATGAAGGGAACCGGGCGCACGGAGAAGGCGCCTCCCGTGACGACGCCCGTGCCGTAGAGCAGGAGCCACAGACCGGGCAACTGCGCCTGGAGCCCCGCGCGGTAGAAGACGACCGTCAGCAACGCACCCACTATCATCGGCGGCGTGAGGTTGATGATCAGTTTCCGGCCGGGGCGTGAGAGCAGAGAGGTGTCGGAGGCGTGAGCCTTGCGGTACATCGTCCACCCGGCGATGCAGGCGGAGACGGCGGCCTCCGTCATCCAGACGGCGAACCACGCGCCGAACGTCTTCTGCTGCGAGGCGACGAGCGCCGCGAACATCGCCGTCAACCCGATGACGACCTGCCCCCACCCGGGCACGGCCGTAAACGCCGAGGCGCGCTCCATCGTCTCGCGGATGAAGCGCAGGTTGTCCATTGCGCGGTCGTGGAGGGCCGGCGGCTCACCTTCCGCCTGCTGGCGTTCCGGGAATGTGTGGACGACTGTCATGCCGCCGCCGAAAATACACCCGCCCGCCACGACTGTCAAGTGCTTTGCAGAGCAAAGCAACTGGGGCGTGAACGGTGAACCGTGAACCGTGGCAAGAGGAAGCAGGTTCTTTCTTGTCACGGTTCACGGTTTACGGTTCACGGTTCACGGCCTTATCATGAAGGGCTGAACGACCGACGTTTAAGGAGAGAGCTATTGAGCGAGCGGAATGGGGGCCTGCCCGGCCGGGTCGAGTTCGTGGCGGAGGAGGAGGGGGTGCGCGAGTTCAGGCTCGCGAACGGTTTGAAGCTGCTGCTGGCGGAGAACCGCGTCGCGCCGGTGGCGACGTTCCTGATGCTCTACCGCGTCGGTTCGCGCAACGAGGCCGTCGGCCACACGGGCGCGACGCACCTGCTTGAGCACATGCTCTTCAAGGGCACGCCGACCTTCAACAAGGCGAAGGGGACGCAGGTCGCGGCCACGCTCCAGCGCGTCGGCGCGGACTTCAACGCGACCACCTGGTACGACCGCACCAACTACTTCGAGACCGTCCCTTCGGACGCGCTGGAGCTGGCCGTCCACCTCGAATCGGACCGCATGCGTAACTCCTTCATCGCCGACGAAGACCGGCGCGCGGAGATGACCGTCGTGCGCAATGAGTTGGAGCGCGGGCAGAACGAGCCGATGCTGGTGCTCGACGAGGCTGTCTACGCCACGGCCTTCCGCGAGCACCCTTACCATCACCCAACCATCGGCTGGCGCGCGGACGTGGAGAACGTGCCGACCGCGCGGCTCAAAGAGTTCTACGACACCTTCTATCACCCGAACAACGCGACCGCCATCGTCGTCGGCGACTTCGAAGAGTCGCGCGCGCTCGCGCTCGTCGCGAAATACTTCGGCGCCTTCCCCGCTTCGAGCGAGCCCATCCCGGAGGTCTACACGGACGAGCCGCGGCAGGAGGGCGAGCGGCGACTGGTCGTGCGGCGCGCGGGCGAGCTGCCGCTCGTGCAGGTGGCCTTCCGCACGCCGGCCGCGCTCGGGCAGGAGCGTGTGCTCTCGAACGCGGAGCTGGCCGCGCGCGCCGCGGCGCTGCCCGGGGCGAACGACATCTACCCGCTCGCGGTGCTGGCCTGCGCGCTGACGAACGGCGTGACGAGCCGCCTGTATCAGGCGCTCGTCGAGTCGGAGCTGGCCGTCTCGGCCGACGCGCGGGTTGACCAGTTCCGCGACCCGGGCCTCTTCAACGTCTACGCGACGGCCGCGCCCGGCGTCGAGCCGCAGCAGCTTGAGGAGGCCATCCACCGCGAGCTTGCGCGCGCGGCCGAAGACCTGGGCGAAGTGGAGGTCGAGAAGGCGAAGCGGCAGATCGCGGCGCGCGTCGCGTACGAGCGCGACGGCGCGCACAACGTGGCGATGCAGATGTCGGAGGCCGAGTCGGTCGCCGACTGGCGCTTCTACAAAGACTACCCGCGCAACGTCGCGGACGTGACGGCCGAAGACGTGCGCCGCGTCGCCACCCGTTACTTACGCGAAGACGCACGCACGGTCGGCCACTTCATCCCGAAGAACGGCGCCGTTTCGAACGGCAACGGAAGTTCGAACGTTGCGAAGGCGAGGCCGGCGAAGGACGCGCCCGCGCCGCACGGGTATAAGTTTCATCACGAACCTCAGTCTCAACAGGACACGCGCGCCGAAGGGTCGGCCGAGGGCGTCGTGCACGCGGCGTCGCGCGACGAGGGGGAGGGCGGTTCATCGAAGCGCGGCGGCTCGGGCCTGTCTTCGCGCATCGTGCGCGAGGAGTTGGAGACGGGCGCGGTCGTGCTGCTCGTCGAGAACCCTTCGACGCCGACGGTCGCGCTGCGCGGGAGCCTGCGCGCGGGCTCGCACTTCGAGCCGAAGGAGAAGCCGGGGCTCGCGCGCCTCACGGCAGAGATGCTGAAGCGCGGCACGCGACGGCGCGGGAAGCTCGAACTCGCGGGCGCGCTCGAATCGGTCGGGGCGGACATCGACTTCGACGCGGACGTGTTCGCCGTGCAGATACGAGCACGCGCTCTCGCCGGGGACTTCCCCGCCCTCGCCTCGACGCTCGCCGAGATGCTGCGCGAGCCCTCGTTCCCGGCCGAAGAGCTTGAGAAGCTCAAGCAGCAGACCGTAGCCGCCGTCCGCGAGAAGCAGTCGGACACGGGCTGGCGCGCCTACGAGCGTCTGACGCAGACGCTCTTCGACGCGGCGCACCCCTTCTACACGCACGCGGGCGAGCGTCTGGTCGAGAGCATTTCATCCATCACAGTCGAAGACGTGCGCGGCTTCTACGAGAGGTTCTACGGCGGGCGCACGCTGATCCTTTCGGCCGCGGGCGGCATCGACTCGGGCGAGGCGGCGCGCGTGCTACGCGAGGCGTTCGAGGGCTTCGGCGGCCCCGAGGACGCGGAGGTCGAAGTCACAGACCCGGAGCCGCCCGCCGCGGCGCGGCGCGAGCTGGTGCTCGTGCGCGACAAGGCGAACGTGGACGTGCTCCTGGGGACGGCCGCCTCGCTCCGGCGCGACGCGTCGGACTACTACGCGGCGATGCTCGCCAACCGCGCGCTCGGCGAGTCAACGCTCTCTTCGCGCCTCGGCCTGCGCGTGCGCGACGCCGAGGGGCTGACCTACGGCATCGCGTCGCGCTTCCGCTCGGCGAGCCTGGCGGCCGGGCCATGGTACATCGCCGTCTCGGTCAACCCCGGCAACGTCGAGCGCGCCATCGAGTCGGCGCTCGGCGTGCTCGGCGAATACGTCGAGCACGGCATACGCCCGGAGGAGTTGGAGGACGAGAAGAGTTCGGCCGTCGGCTCCTTCAAGGTCTCGCTCTCGACGAACGCGGGGCTGGCGGCGGCGCTGTGGAACGCTGAGTTCTACCGGCTGGGGGGAGCCGACCTCGAGCGCGGCCTGCGGATGGTCGGCCGCGTCACGGTCGAGGAGGCTAACGCGGCGATACGAAAATACTTCCGCCCCGAGCGTCTCACCGTCGTCGTCGCCGGCGACATCGACCCGGCAGGCGGCGAGTCGGCGCCGGTGGAGTGAAAGCAGTAGACAGTAGACAGTAGTGAAAACAGGCGGGGGGGGGGGGGGCGCGGGTGTAGTGAATGCATTACAACTTTGTAAGTATAGAAAAGCGGCGGCGCGCTGGTTTTATAGCCAGACGCGCCGCCTGTCTTTCTACTGTCTACTGTCTACTGCTTTCTAGCTCGGGCCGAAGCGCTGGCGGTACTCGGACGACGAGATGAATGCCTTGACCATCTCGGCGTTCTGGAAGTTGCCGTTGGCGGCGTTCAGCTTGCCCAGCCAGAAGTTGAAGCCGGCAGTGTCGGGGTCGCGACGCAGGTAGCCGAAGTACTCCATCGCGACGAAGGCCGAGTTGAACTCGCGCGTGTTCATCTCCTCCGACTCGGCGATGGCGCGGAGCACTTGCGCCCGCGTCATGGTGGCGCCGTTCAGGCCCGCCACGAGCTGGTCGCGGAAGGCGCTGGCCGCGGGGAAGTTGCCGCGGATTTCGCCGCCCGTGAACTGTTTCGTGTGGAAGTTGATGTAGGCGTGCCCCGTGGTCAGGTTGGTGAGCTGTGCGGCGAGCGTCGTCGCGTTGCCCTCGGGCGCGTCCCACTTGCCGAGGAACGTGCCGCCGACGCCGCCCGGCGTCGGGAAGAAGGACTGGTCGTTCGGGTTGTTGTCGTTGAACGGCGCGCCGAAGAAGCCCCAGACGACCGGCCCGTTGACGCCCGGCACGACCGTGGCCCCGGCGTGGATGTGCGCCGCGACGAGGTCGTCGTTCGTGTCGGTGGTCTGCCCGCCGATGTCGATGTTGCTGATCGTGGCGGTCATGGTCAGCGCCGTCTGCGCGTCGTTGAACTGGAAGCGCGCCGTGCCGAAGGAGGCCGGACGCGCCGCGCCGCCGGTGGTCGTCGGCACCGTCGGCGGCACCTCCTGCGAATTCGTGATGTTGACGACGAAGAGCCGCACCTGCGAGGGCGAGAGCCCGGCCGAGGCGAGCAGGTTGTCAACGTACTGGTCGTTGGTCAGCGTCGAGGGGTACTTCGAGACGAACTCGGGGCGCGTGACGAACTCGTTGAAGTAGGCCACCTTGTTCGCTTCGAGCACGGCGTCGGCGCCCGGCGCACCGAAGACGAAGCCGCGCTGGAGCTGCTGCACATCGCGCTCGAAGTTGCCGTAGAGGATGGGCGCGGGCGAGCCCGACGCGTTCGCGCCGAAGGCCGTGCGATGCGTCAGGTAGGCCAGGTAGCCCGTCCGCTGGAACTCAATCGACAGGAAGAAGGCGGCCGAGACGTTGATGCGCTTGTTCTCGATGCAGGCGGCGTCCGCGCCGCACGACGTGATCTCGTTCGTCCAGAACGCCTGCCCCGCGGCGTCGGGCTCGCGGTTTAGGAAGTCGAGGTAGTGCTGGCGGACGAAGAAGGATGCGGTGTCGATGGGATTCGTCGAGGGCGCGCCCGTGTCGTTGTCCGTGATGGTCAACTCGGCCGTGTTCGGGCTTCCCAAGCCGACGCCCGCGCCCGTCGGGTTCGAGAGCATGAGGTCGATGACCTCGTTGTTCTCGTCAAACGTGTCGTTGACGATCAGGATGCGGAAGGTCTTCGAGGTCTCGCCCGCCGCGAAGCTGAGCGTGCCGAGCGAAATCTCGTAGTCCGACTTCTGCGAGGCGTGGTCGGCCTCCGACTCGTCGAAGGTGTTGAAGTTGACCGTGGCCGCGCCCGAGGCGTCGCCCGAGCGCGTCACCGTGATGTCGATGTGGCCGGCGCCCTCGCCGATAACGGGCTCGGCGTCGGCGAACTGGATGAGCGAGGTGGCCGAGGCCGTCGTCGGCTGGAGCTTGCCGAAGAGGCCGTGCTCCTCCTCGCCGATGCCGGCGGAGAAGTAGAGCGTGTTCACGTCGCCGCCCGTCCCGCCGTTGCCGAACGTGAGCGCCCACAGCTCGTCGATCACGATGCCGTTGCCCGACTCGTCCTGGAGCGTGCCGAGGAAGGCGCCGGTCGTCGGGTTGTAGGCGTGGATGGAGGGGTTGCCCTCGCCGAAGTTGCCGACGAGGAGCGCGCCGCCGAAGATGCCGAACGTGGCTGGCGCGAGCGTGACGCCCCATGGCGAGTTGAGCGCGCCGTTGTTGATGCCGAACGTTAGGTCGCGGACGCCGTTGGCGTTGAACCGTCGGACGAAGCCGTTGCCGACTCCGTCCTCGGGCAGCCCGCCCGTGCCGACCTTGGCGTAGACGACGTAGAGCGAGCCGCCGATGGCCTGAATGTTGTACGCGTGGTAGACGTTCCCCGAAGTGTTCGGGATGGTCGGGTCGGCGAAGGGGAAACTGGCCGAGGGCTGCAAGGCGAACGAGCTGTTGAAGACATCAATCGCGCCGTTGGCGAAGTCGGCCGCGTAGATGAAGTTGCCCGAGCCGTTGTTGGCATAGGCGAGGCCCGTGTAGACGTGGCCGGGGTGGCTGGCGGCGATGACGCCCGTCGTCGAGCCGGCGGCCGGCGCGTTCGGGTCCCAACCCACGATGTTGCCCGTGATCGAGGCGAAGAGGAAGTTCGCCCCGCACGGCGCGGCGGCGCAAGCGCCGGGGAGGACGAATTCGCCCGCAACCGGGTTGGAGACCGTCCCCGTCGGCAGGCCGCCCGGGATGGTCACGGTCTGCGGGTTCGCGTTGAGCGTGACGGGTGAGCCCGACGGCACGTCGCCGCGGATGAGCTGCGTCGTGCTCGTCCCGTTGTTGGCGACCCAGAAGGGGCTGCTCCCGGTCATCGAGATGCCCCACGGGTTGACGAGCAGCGGGTCGAGCACGGGCGCGAGGCCGGGCGTGTCCGTGATGAGGTTGGTCTGGCGGTAGGCCGAGCCCGGCGCGATGACCGGAATCTGCGCCTCCTGCGCGGAGACAACCGAGCCCGCGGCCCGCTCGGCGGCGGGCGGCGGCGGCAGGAAGGCGACCGTAAAGGTGAGGATCAGGGCTAAGCTCAGCAATCTTCTGACGCGGCGCTTGCGCGCGAGTGAACCGATCATGGCGGTACTCCTTGGGCCTCTTAGGCGTGCGTGGATACGACCTGTGCGAAGGTTGGTCTACGCGGGCGGGGCGCGCGCGCCGCCCGGGGGGAGGGGGCCGGCCCCGCCCGCCCCGGGCCGCCCGCAGGGGGGGTCGCGGGTATCCTCGGAGGC
>CAXTSK010000258.1:0-7523 GCA_964246655.1 uncultured Pyrinomonadaceae bacterium | reverse complement strand
GTTGCGCCGGTCGCCCGCGGGCCGCGTGACGCGCTCGGCCGAGACGTTGACCGGGCTCTCGGCCGGGCCCGCGTCCACGGCGTTGGCGAGCAGGTTGACGAAGACCTGCCTCAACTGATCCTCGTCCCAGTGGCCGCGCACGGGCTCGTCGGGGAAGCGGCGCTCGACGGGCGTGCGCTTCTCGCGCAGCTTCTCGGTGATGAGGTCGAGGCTCTCGTTCAGAAGTTCTGCGAGGTCAACGTCCGGCGCGAGCGAGAGCTGCCGGCGGCGCGAGAACTGCGTCACGTCGAGCGTGAGCTTGGAGAGGTGCTCGATGCCGCGCTCGACGAGGTCGATGGTGGTGATGGCCTCGCGGTCGCGGGTCATGTCGCGCAGCATGGCGACGCCGAGCCGGATGCTGCCCAAAGGGTTCTTGATCTCGTGCGCGACCTGCGCGGCCGCCTGCCCCACGGCGGCCAGAGACTCGCTGCGCCTCAACTCCTGCTCGGACTCGGCCGCCTCGGTCACGTCCACCATGGTTAAGAGCTGGCCCAGCTCGCCATCAATCTCAAGGGGCGAGGAGTACACGTCGAAGGCGTGCTCCTTCACGTCGCCTTCGGCCGACATGCGGAAGCGGCCGTGGTAGGCCGTGCGGCGGACGCGCGTCGAGGTAGCCGCGGCGAGGAGCTTGAGGCCGTCCGCAGTCGTGAACTTGTCGTGGATCGAGGCGCCGACCGAAGCGCCCGGGAAGACCTGGAAGAAGGCCGCGTTGGCCGAGCGGATGCGGTCGCGCCGGTCGATGGCCGCGACGGCCGAGGGCATGCCTTCGAGCATCTGCGTGCTGAACTGCCGCTCGCGGTGCAGCTCCGTGTAGCCGCGCCGCATCTGCCGGAAGCGGCGCCAGACTTCGAGGAACGTCGCCGTGGCGACGGCGAGCCCGACGAGCGCCGCCAGCCACATCCAAGCCTTGATCTCTAACTGCGCGGCCCGCAAGGTCTCGGAGCGCTGGTCTTCGAGCCGCGTCCGCTCATCCGACAGGTCGGACATCAGTGCGCGCAGCTTCAGGTCGAGGTCGCGATTCTTCTGGAAGCCTTCGAGCGAGTACGCCTTGAGGTCGCGCGTGG
The DNA here is from genome assembly GCA_964246655.1 of uncultured Pyrinomonadaceae bacterium. Classification (GTDB taxonomy): domain Bacteria; phylum Acidobacteriota; class Blastocatellia; order Pyrinomonadales; family Pyrinomonadaceae; genus QHXN01. The sequence goes on along the minus strand of CAXTSK010000258.1, from coordinate 6,420 downwards.
TCGCGACGTAGTCGGCGACACGGTCGTGCACGTCCTGCTTCTTCGCGCGGTCGGCGATGGGCAGTTGGTCGAACTCGGCCAGCAGCCTCTCAACCTCGCCGCGCTCGACGCGCAGGCGCAGGTCTGAGGGCGGCAGCATGACGTTGCCCGTCCCCGCCTCCAGGCGCGCGCGAATCCGCGCCTCGGTGTCGAGCCTGCTCAGCTCAAGGCGCAGGTTGAGCAGCGTGTTCGACATCGTCGAGAGGCGCAGGTACTCGTCCTTCGTCCCGTACGTGATGTCGCTGACCTTCCCCGCGCTCTTGTACCCGAGGACGATGATGAGCCCGACGAGCAGCGCGATCCCTACGAAGAGCGGCACGCCCTTCGCCTCCGCCGCGGGACGCGCCTCTCCCTCGCCGCCCTCCCCACCCGGCCGGCTGTACACGACGCGCCCCTCGCCCTGCTTCTCGTCCATAGAAATTTGGTGAATGGTGAATAGTAAATGGTGAATGGATAAAGGCAGTTACCATTCACCATTTACTATTCACCATTCACTACTTCTTCACGTCCATCCAGTTCTCGCCGACGCCGGCCTCGACTTCGAGCGGCACGTCGAGCTCGACGGCCGTCTCCATCTCGCGGCAGAGAATCTCCTCGACCTGCTTCGCCTCCTGCTTCGGGGCCTCCACCAAAAGCTCGTCGTGCACCTGCATCACCATCTGCGCCTTTAAGCCTGCCGACCGCAGCGCCTCGTCCACTTTCAGCATCGCGATCTTGACGATGTCGCTCGCAGTTCCCTGGATTGGCATGTTGATGGCTTCGCGTTCGGCGCGGGCGCGGATGTTGCCGTTGCGGTCGTTGATGGTGGGGACGGGGCGGATGCGGCCGTACAGGGAGCGGACGAAGCCGTCCGCGCGCGCCTTCTCGGGCACCTCGTCCATGAAGCGGCGGACGCCGGTGTAGGTCTTGTAGTAGTCGTCAATGACCTGCTTCGCCTCCTTGCGCGAGATGCCGACGCGCTGCGAGAGGCCGAAGGGCTCGACGGCGTAGGCGATGGCGAAGTTGACGATCTTGGCGAAGCGGCGCTTCTCCTTCAGCTCCTCCTTCGTCCGCGCGCCGAAGACGAGGCGGGCCGTGCGCTCGTGGATGTCCTCGTCCTTCTGGAAGGCGTCGAGCATCTGCTCGTCGCGCGTGACGTGCGCGAGCAGGCGCAGTTCGAGTTGCGAGTAGTCGGCTGCGACGAAGACGTTGCCCTTCTCCGGCACGAACGCGCGGCGGATGCGGCGGCCGAGTTCGGTGCGGATGGGAATATTTTGTAAGTTCGGGTTTGAAGATGACAGACGCCCTGTCGCCGTCACCGTCTGGTTGAGTTCCGAGTGGATGCGTTCGTCGTGGCCGACCAGTGCGGGCAGCGCGTCGGTGTAGGTCGCCTTGAGCTTGTCCAACTCGCGGAACTCGATGAGCAGGCGCGGCAGCTCGTAGCCCTGCGCGGCCAGCTCGTCCAACACCGCGCGGCTCGTCGAGACCTGCCCCGTCGCGGTCTTGCGATTCGTGCTGATGTTCAGCTCTTCTAAAACTTCTCCGACCTGCTTGGGCGAGTTGATCTTGAACTCGCGGCCGGCGACCCTGTAAATCTGCGCCGTCAGCTTCTCAAGCTCCGCGCCGAACAGGGCGGAGAGCTCGCCGAGGACGGACGTGTCCACGCGCAGCCCCGCGCGCTCCATGCGGTGGAGGAGCGGCGCGGTGGGCAGCTCGATCTCGTTGTAGATGGTCTCCAAACCCTGTTCGAGGATGCGGCCGTGCAGCACGTCCGCGACCTGCGCGGTGAGGTCGGCGGCCTCGGCCGTGCGCCAGTGCTCGGCCGACCAGCCCTCGCCCGGCGTCTCCGACCAAGCCTCATCGACACTCAGCGCCTCGCGCGCGAGGTCGCCAAGGTCGTAGCGGCTCCGCACGGGGTCGAGCAGGTACGCGGCGAGCAGCGTGTCGTCGGTCACACCCTCCAACTCAATCCCGACGGCCGAGAGCAGCCCCGTCGCGCGCTTCAAGTCGTGGACGGATTTAGAGAGCAGCCCGTTCGAAAGCACGTCCCTCAACATCGAGACGGCCTGCTCGCGCCCGCCCTCGAACTCCTCGAAGTTGACGAAGTGTGCCGTGTTCGGCGCGTGCGAGATGGCTATCGCCGTGGGTGCGCTCCCTTCGCGCACGCTCGTCTGCTGACCGGCGCCCGCGGGCGTCGCGTCCCCGACGGCGAAGGCCCAGTGGTCAACCTCCCAGAGCTTGCGCGTGAGCGCTTCCAACTCCGAGACCTTACGCACCTGCGCGTAGACCTTGACGGCCGCGCCCATGTCAACCTCGGACGCGGCGTCGGAGAACTCGCGCGTGAGCGTTTGAAATTCCAGCTCGCGGAAGAGCTTGTAAGCGGCGGGGCGGTCGGGCGCTTTACAGCGGAGCCGTTCGAGGTCGAGCTTGATGTTAACGTCCGTGCGAATCGTCGCCAGGTCTTTCGACTGAAGGATGAGTTCGCGGTTGTCGCGCAGAGACTCGCGGTAGGTCTTGTGCTTGACCTCTTCCCAATGCTCCAGAGCGTTCTCGATTGAGCCGAACTGCTGGACGATCTGCACCGCGCCCTTGGCGCCGATGCCGGGCGCGCCGGGGATGTTATCGACCGAGTCGCCCATCAGGCCGAGCAGGTCGATGATCTGCGTCGGCTTGACGCTGAACTTGTTCTCGACCCACTGTTCGTCGCACCACTCGACCGGCGGGACGGGCTCCTTGCGCTTCACGTTCTGCGAGTTGTTGCGCATGCAGACGACCCAGGGGTCGCGGACGAGCTGCGTCATGTCCTTGTCGTTCGAGACGATGACGGCCTGCAAGCCTTCCTCGGCCGCCTGCACGGCGAGCGTGCCGATCACGTCGTCGGCCTCGAAGCCCGGGGCGTTGAGGATGGGGACGTTGAAGGCTTCGCAGACGCGGATGATGTAAGGAATCTGCGATTGTAAATCGTCGGGCATCTCCGCACGGTTCGCCTTATAGTCTACGGACATCTCGTGGCGGAACGTCGGCACGCCCGACTCGAAGACGGCCGCGATGTAGTGCGGCTTCTCGTCCGCGAGCAGCTTGCGGAGCATGTTGGTGAAGACGAAGACGGCCTGCGTCACCTGCCCGCGGCTGTTCGTCAGGGGCTCGCTCCGGCCCCCCATCGGCGCGAAGAACGCGCGGAAGATGTGCGAGAACGAGTCGATGAGAAAGACCCGCTCGGTCGGCTCTTTCGGCTTCGATTTTTTCGACGGCATGTGCCCTGATGATAAGGAATCACGACGGCGGGTGACAAGCTAAGCGGCGCGGGCCACCGGATCGGCGGCGCACCAGTAGACGGATGTGCACACGCGGCGGGCTGGCTGTCCGCTGGTGTAGACACATGGGCGGCGTGGCTTGCGTAATTTCTTACAGAACCGTGGGAGAATGGCTGCGTGCCGCGCTGGCATACGCATTGCCCCGTGGAAGGCGCGTCTTTAATCCACGTGTGCGGCCTACCGGAGCCGAGTCCTCGGCGACACCGCGCACCTCACGACTCAACTCAACCCCGTCCCTCGCATAGAAAGGCAAACCACCATGTCACTGCTACTCGTCAAAGCCGCTTCGGAAGACACCATCGCCGCCCCCGGCAACCGCCAGAACAACTATGTCGTCGTCTCCGTCACAGACGGCGGGGGCAGCCCCGTCACGGGCCTCACCGCCACCAACTTCAAAGTCCAGCCGGTGATCGTCGGGCCGGGCGGAGCGCTCGTCAACATCACCGGCGCGACCACAGCCGGCCTGCCCGGCTTCTACATCGTCAACGTCGTCCCGATCAAGACCGAGACCTGGAAGGGCGGCACTTACATCTTCGCCGTCGCCGTCGAGCGGGGCACGGATAAGGGGCAGGCGCTCGCCTCCGTGCTGATGGATTAATAGAGGCCCGCGTGGGCCTGCGACTCTGAACAAGCCGAGCCGGTCTCGTCCCGCCTTCGAGCGGGCCAACGGGGCCGGCTCGGTCTGTCATGGCTCACGGCACTTGCGCCGCGTGTGGCGTCCGAACCACACGCGGCGGCGGGATTTGTCGCCCGCGTGCCACAGGGCGGGGTCGAGTCGGTCGAAAGTGTCGGGGTTTTCGCGTGCAACGCGGGGGCACGGGCGTTGCTCTTATATTTTGTGCTCCTTCATAATAGATGAAAGGTCTAAGACCTCGCTTTGATTAAACAGACGACTATCGCCGCGCCCGTCGAGACGAACGGATTGGGGTTGCACACGGCCGTACCCGTGCGTGTGCGCCTGCGTCCAGCGCCGCCCGACACGGGCCACGTCTTCGTCCGCACAGACCTCGACGACTTCGAGATTCCCGCCTCGGTCGAGTGCATCGCGCATTGCTCGTACGCCACGACGCTGATGCGCACGGGCGTCATGCTCTCCACGGTCGAGCACCTCCTGTCCGCGCTGCGCGGGCTCGGGGTGGACAACGCTTACGTCGAAGTCGATAACCTTGAGCTGCCCATCATGGACGGATCTTCGGACGACTTCGCGGCGATGATTCTGCGGGCCGGGGTCGTCGAGCAGCCGGCGGCGCGCAGGGTCTTGCGCGTGCGTCACAAGGTTGAGGTCGAGCAGGGCGTCAGGCGCGTCTCGGTCGAGCCGCTCGAAGGGTGGGAGATCGAGTGCATGATCGACTTCGCACATCCGCTCATCGGCGTGCAGCGGATGACGTTCGACGCGCTCGACCCCGACGCGTTCCTGCGCGAGATTTCCCCGGCGCGCACCTTCGGCTTCACGGAAGAGATCGAGGCGCTGCGGCGCGCGAACCTCATCCGCGGCGGCTCGCTCGACAACGCCATCGTGCTCACGCCCGACGGGATGCTCAACGAGACGCCGCTCCGGCGCGCGGACGAGTTCGTCCGCCACAAAATCCTCGACATCATCGGCGACCTCGCGCTGCTCGGCATGCCCCTGCTCGGCTTAGTCCGCGCGGAGCGCAGCGGCCACCTCCTCCACGCCGCGCTCATGTCGAAGCTCCTACGCGACGAGTCGGCCTGGGAGATCGTGGACATGCCCGTCACCGCGAGCCTCGCCGTCGCGAAGTAAGAAAGCATTTGTGTCTCTGTGGTTAATTCCCTTTCGCCTTCCTACTTTTGACTCTCCTCCGGCGCGACGTAGCGCACGGCGTCTACGTCGGCGAGCGCCGGGAGCTTTTCGATTGGCATGCGGCCGATGACGAGGCCCGAGGAAGGCGCGTCGAGTATCAACTCGAAGCCCAGTTCCTTGAGCTGCGCCAGCACGGCAGGCGACTTCTCAGAGAGCCCTATGCGCAGCTCGGCCTTGCCGTCGCGGATGAACGTCGCCTCCGCCTCGCCCGGAGTCTCCTTCCCTTCGCGCAGCCGCTCTACGACCGATGCGACGAGCGGGTGGAGCCTGGCAAGGAACTGCTGCCACTTCTGCTCTTCGGGAGTCGGCGGGGCTGCCGTCGTGTCAGACTCTAACTCCCCGACGGACGTGGCGCCGCCCGACACGACCGTCTTCGGCACGGGCGGAGGCGTCGCCATCGGCGGCGGCGGTGCGGGCTCGGTGTTCACGACAACCTGCGGTGCGCCTCCTGCGCCTCCTGCGCCACTACCCACGACGACGCCCGCGACTCGTGCCTTACTCTGCGCACTAACATAAGGGGTGATGACGGCTATCTCCTTCACCTCCGGGCCGGACAAGTTGTCGTCGCCCTCGTCCAACTCTCCCTGCGGGGTCACACCTTCCGGCGTCTCGACTGGCACGTCGATGCGGCGCGGCTTGCCGCCGTCCGTGACGGTCATCTCTTCGACGGCGACGAACGAGGTGAACTGCGTCAACAATCTGTATTCGAGTCCGAGGCCCGTCACCGCCTCGCGCAGGTCTTCGCGCATCTCGCCAGACTGTGCGCCCTCGTAGTCCTCGCCCATCAGGTCTTCCACGCGACGCCTCGCCCATAGAGTGGCGAGCACGTCGTTCTCGGCCTTCGACTCCGGCAGCTCGACGGCGATCTCGCGCTCGAAGGCTTGCCCCGACATCGTCCCGCGCAGGCGCACCACGCCGCGCCCGCCGGCCGTGTAGCGCCCGCTCACGATGACGGGGCCGGAGCCGAAGAGGTCGGGGATGCGCTGCGGGTACACGTCCGTCACCTGTAGGCCGCCCCAGTCGATTGAGATGTCCGTGAGCAGAGGGTTACGCACGCGCTCGTGGAAGCGGCGCGCGGCCTTCGAGGCGTCGTCGCCCTCCGTGACGTACTCGACCTCGCCGCGCCCGTGCTCGGCCATCTTGTCGAGCAGGAAGCGGTTCGGCGCCTCGCTGAAGCCCATCGAGAAGACGCGCGCGTTCGGGTGCTTCTGCACCTCGGAGATGATCTCGAAGTCGTTGCCGACCTCGCCGTCGGTCATGAAGCAG
>CAXTSK010000257.1:0-7533 GCA_964246655.1 uncultured Pyrinomonadaceae bacterium | reverse complement strand
CTCGTAGAGCCCGCACGCGCGCGCCGCGTCGAACTCCTCGGCGCCGCAACGCCGGCAGCGGACGGTCGGCCGAACCTCCAACGGCACTTCCCCTCCCGCCGGCGCGCCGCACTTCCAGCAGAGCGTCTCGTCGCCTTTGAAGAGACGCGTCGCGGCCCAGCACGCGGCGCACGCGGGCCAGTCCGCGCGACGCTCGACGCTGCGGACGCCGCACGCGGCGCACCGCTGCGGTAGACGAGCGCGAGCGCCGCGTCAAAGAGTCTGTCGAATGTGTTCGTGAGCCTCGCCATAAAACGAACGGGTCGCTCGGCCTGGCGGGGCGGAGGGAAGGTGCCGGGAAGTCTCGTCGAAAGCTACCCCAACCGCCAACCCCCCGCCGTCGGAAATCTCCGACGGCGGGGGCTTCGCTCGAATAAAGTGCTCTCTTAGTCCTCGTCCTCGTTGAGCAGGCCGCGCTCTTGGAGGTCCTGGCACTTGAGGCAGTAGCGCGTCCACGGCACCGCGTCGAGGCGCTTCTCGGCGACCGGCTCGCCGCAGTTGACGCACTCGCCGTACTCGCCGCCCTCGACCCGCTCCAAAGCCTCGTCGATGAGCAAGAGGAGCTTGCGGTCGTTGGCCGACATCGAGATCAGCAACTCCTTCGTGTAGGCGTTGGCCGCCATGTCGGCCGGGTCCTGCGTGGCTTCGAGGTCGCGCTCGCGGCTCGACATCTCGGCCTCGGTCACCTGGCTGAAGAGCGACTCGCGGCGCGCGAGCAGGCGGTCGCGGTAAGACTTCGTCTTCCTCTTATCCATTCCGTTGTATGCTCCTTCTTTAACCCCGCTTGTCCTTAAATCGTGTGTATACGATTCTCGCGGGCCGCGGTTTCAAAAAGCGCCCCGCCGAACTTTCACTTCTGATAGGGCAGCCCGCGCGCGATGGTGTAGGCGCGGTACAACTGCTCCGTTAAGACGACGCGCGCCATCTCGTGCGTCAGCGTCAGCTTTGAGAGCGACCAGCGCACCTGCGCGCGCCGCCGCACCTCCTCGGAGACGCCGAGGTGGCCGCCCACCACGAACGCCACCTCCCTGACCGAGCGGCCCTCCCACTCCTCGACCCGCGCGGCCAGCTCCTCCGAACTCCAAAGGGTCTGGCCCGACACGTCAAGGAGAATCGTCAGAGCATCAGATGCCAGAGCACCCGTGATGCGTTTGCCCTCCTCCTCCAGACACGCGCGCGGGTCATCGGCGGCCGATTCGCGCAGCTCCGTCACCTCGCAGCGGACGAAACGCGAGAGACGTTTCAGGTACTCGCCAGCGAGCGCGCGCAGATGCGCGTCGCGCGTCTTCCCAACCCAGATGAGTCGCATCCTCATGAGAGCATGACGTAAGCGGCTAGCCTTCAGTTACAGGCTTTTCAACTACGTCAGACGCCTGACGCCCGCCTTCCACGCCTTGCCTCGCGAGCCTCTCGTAGAGGTTCTTCCGGCTGATGCCGAGCACGCGCGCGGCCTCGGACTTGTTGCCGCGCGAGGCGGCGAGCACCTCGCGGATGTATTCGGCTTCAAGCTCGGCGAGCGTCGGCCGCCGCTCGCGCCGCGCCCTGTTGCCCGCGGCCGCCGTCACCGCTTCGGGCAAGTCCTTCGCGCCGACCTCTCGCCCGTCCGAGACGATGACGGCGCGCTCGACCACGTTCGCCAGCTCGCGGACGTTCCCCGGAAAGTCGTAAAGCCCGAGCGCCGCGAGCGCATCGGCGTCGAAGCGGCGCGCGGGGCGGCCGTGCTTGGCCGCGTAGGTCGCGAGGAACTTCTCTGCCAGGGGCGCCACGTCCTCGCGCCGCTCGCGCAACGGCGGCACGTGTATGCGCACGACGTTGAGGCGGTAGAAGAGGTCTTCGCGGAACGCGCGCCGTCGGACGGCTTCGTCGAGGTCAACGTTCGTCAGCGCGACGAGCCTCGCGTCAACTTTCACCGTCCGGCGCCCGCCCAAACGCTCGAACTCGCGCCGCTCGATGACGCGCAAAAGCTTCGCCTGCGCGTCGCGCGGCAGGTGCGCGATCTCGTCGAGGACGAGCGTGCCCTTGTGCGCCGCTTCGAGCCTCCCGGGCTTCGCCGCCGTCGCGCCCGTGAAAGCGCCGCGCTCGTATCCGAACAGCTCTGCTTCCAGAAGCTCTGCCGGAAGCGCCGCGCAGTCGATTCTCACGAACGGGCCGGCGGAGCGCGGACTCTGCGCGTGGAGATGGAGCGCGAGCGCGTCCTTGCCCGCGCCCGACTCGCCGGTGACGAGCACGTTTGCGTCCGTCGCGGCCACGCGCCCGGCGAGGCGGACGGCCTCGCGCATCGCCTCCGAACGCGCGACCAACTCGGTCATCTCTCGTCTCTCAAAGAGCCCCCGCCTGAGACTTCGCCCGTGATGTCGGGCGGGATCGGCACGCGCGCCGCGTCGCGCCACAGACGTTCGAGGTCGTAGAAGCGGCGCGACTTCTCCTCGAAGACGTGCAAGATGAAGTCGCCGTAGTCGAGCAACACCCACTCGGCCGAGTTGTAGCCCTCGACGCGCGCGGGCCGGACGTTCAACTGCTTGCGCAACTGCTCCTGCACCGCGTCGGCGACGGCCTGCACCTGCCGCACGTTCGTGCCGCTGGCGATGATGAAGTAGTCGGTGAAGCTCGCCACCTCGCGCAGGTCGAGGACGACGAGGTCGTGCGCCTTCTTCTCGCCCGCCGCGTGCAGCGCGAGCCGCACGCGCTCGTCGAGTTCCGCGGGCGCGGCCGTCTGGCCTTCCGCCTGCTTCGCTTCGGGCGCGCGCCCTTCCTCAGTGCGTTCCCTTGATTCCGGCATCGGAGAATTCTGTCCCATCCGTCTCCCTGTAAAGTCCATACTTCCTGATGTACTCGGCCACCGCCGGCACCACCAATTCGTTAACCAAGCCGCGGTCACCGCGCGCGACCGCGGCCCTCACGTCCGTCGCCGCCACACGAACGTTGACCGCGTCGGTCAGGTAGACGCGCGGCCCTTCGTCCTTACTAAGCTCTTCTTCGACGCGCTCACGTGTCGCGCCGCGCACGTCAACGATTCGCCCGCGCACCGCCTCGGTCACGTGTTCGACGGGCAGCTCGTAGCCGGGCCGCGTCACGACCAGTTGGTCGGTCAACGTCAGCACGCGCTCCCACTCGCGCCACGTCGTGATCTCCTCCCACGAGTCCGCGCCCATGACGAAGAAGAGTCGCGCCGTCCCCCCCAGCGTCTCGCGGAAGCCCGTCAGCGTCTCGACCGTGTAGGGCTTCTCCGGCGCGTTCACCTCGACGGCCGAGACGCGGAAGAGTCGCTCGTCCTGCGTGGCGAGTGCGAGCATCGCGAAACGGTCGAGCGCCGGGCTCACGCGGCGGTCGCGCTTGTGCGGCGCCACGTAGGCCGGGACGAAGACGAACTCGTCGAGGGCGAACAGCTCCGTCAGGTTCCGCGCCACGGCCTCGTGCCCGACGTGCACGGGGTCGAACGTCCCGCCGTAGACGGCGACGCGCCTGTGCCGCGCCGTCATTCGAAGTCGCCCATCAACGTCTCGCGCGTCTCGATGACGGGCGCGCGGCCGATCTCTTCGAGCTTCGCGGCGGCCGCGCGCACAAGCTCTTTCACGCCGCGGTTCGTCACCGAAGAGATTTCAAAGAAGTCCCGCCCATCATCCCGCGCCCGCGCCCGCAAACGTTCGAGCCTTTCGGGCTCGTCGAGCGCGTCGAGCTTCGTCGCCACCACGAACTGCGGTCGCTCCGCGAGCTGCGGGTCATACGCGGCCAGCTCGTGGTTGATGACCTCATAATCCTCAACGGGGTCGCGTCCCGACAGAGAAGAAACGTCTACCAGATGCAGCAGCAGACGCGTGCGCTCGACGTGACGCAGGAAGCGGTCGCCGAGGCCCGCGCCGCCGTGCGCGCCCTCGATGAGCCCGGGGATGTCCGCAACGACGAACGTCCGGTACTCGCCGAGGTCGACGACGCCGAGATGCGGCTCCAACGTCGTGAACGGATAATCCGCCACCTTAGGCTTCGCGGCGGAGATGGTCGAAATCAGAGTTGACTTCCCCGCGTTCGGGAAGCCGACCAGCCCCACGTCCGCGAGCAGCTTCAGCTCCAACTGTAGCTCGCGCTCCTCGCCCGGACTTCCCTCCTGGTGGTAGCGCGGCGCGCGGTTCGTCGAAGACGCGAAGTGCGCGTTGCCGAAGCCGCCGCGCCCGCCCTTCGCCGCGAGCCAGCGCTGCCCTTCCTCCGCGATGTCCACGAGCACGTCGCCCGTCTCCGTGTCCACGACCTGTGTCCCGACAGGCACGCGCACCGTCACGTCTTCGCCCTCGCGCCCCGAGCGGTTCGAGCCCTCGCCGTGCCGGCCGCGGTCGGCCGTGTGCTCGGGGTTGTAGCGCAGGTGCAGCAGCGTGTTCAAAGCCGAGTCGCCCACCATCCACACGTCGCCGCCGCGTCCGCCGTCGCCGCCCGAAGGCCCCCCGCGCGGCACGAACTTCTCGCGGCGGAAGGCCGTCACGCCGTTCCCGCCGTGCCCCCCTCGAACCTTGATCTTCGCCCGGTCAATAAACAATTGGCTGTTAGCTCTAAAACGTGAACCGCTCGCCATCGGACAAAGCTAAAAGCTAAAGGCCAACAGCTAAAATGAGAACGACGCCCGGCGCCGCGAGTGTGAGACTCGGCGCGGGCGTCGCATCAGAAGCAACCCGGCGTTTGTTCGGACTGCCTTAGGCGTTTGCCGCCGGCGCTCCCTCGGCGGGCGCGGCCTGCGCCGGGTAGACGCTGATGAACTTGCCCTGCCGGCCCTTGTCCTCGAACTTGACGACGCCGTCGATGAGCGCGAACAGCGTGTCGTCCTTACCGCGGCCGACGTTCTTGCCCGGCTTCCACTTCGTCCCGCGCTGCCGCGCGAGGATGTTGCCGCCCAAGACCGCCTCGCCGCCGAACTTCTTCAGGCCGAGCCGCTGCGAGTGTGAGTCGCGGCCGTTGCGGGATGAACCGACGCCCTTCTTATGTGCCATGATTTCAACCTCAGTCGATTAACCAATCGAATCAATCTTGACGGTCGTGTAGTTCTGCCGGTGGCCCTGGGTGCGCTTGTACTGCTTGCGGCGCTTCTTCTTGAAGACGATCACCTTGGTGCCGCGGCCGTGGTCAACGACCGTGCCGGAGACCTTCGCGCCCTCGACCGAAGGGGCGCCGACGAGCACGCCCGCCGCGCCGCCCGCGATGACGAGCGCTTCCAACTCGACCGTGTCGCCGGCCTGCGCGTCGAGCGTCGGCACACGCACGGTGCCGCCCTCTTCGACGCGGAACTGCTTGCCGCCGGAACGTATGATTGCGTAAGCCATTTCTCTCACTCCTCCTACACACAGACGGCCCCAAGCCGCCCAGAAAAGTCCTTCATTATAAAGACGATACCCCGCGTCGTCAAACCGCCGCGCCGCCTTTTTCGCGCCTCGTTTTAAGCGGCCTCAGTCGCCCACCGAGGCGGCCGAAACGCCCTGGTTTTTGCGCCGCTCGAAGAACTGCTCCATGAAGCGCGTCGAGTATTCGCCGGCACGGAAGTACGGGTCGTCCATGATGGCGCGGTGGAGCGGGATCGTCGTCTTGATACCCTCGATGACCATGACTTCGAGCGCGCGGCGCATGCGCGCTATCGCCACCTCGCGCGTGCGCGCGTGGACGATGAGCTTCGCGATGAGCGAGTCGTAGTAGGGCGGCACGAAGTAGCCGTTGTAGGCCGCCGTGTCGAGCCTGACGCCCGGGCCGCCCGGCGCGTTGTAGGCCGTGATGCGGCCGGGCGAGGGCGCGAACGTCTCGGGGTCTTCGGCGTTGATGCGGCACTCGATGGAGTGGCCGTTGAAGATAACGTCCGACTGCTGATACCAGAGCGGGTCGCCCTGCGCGACGAAAATTTGGTTGCGCACGATGTCGGCCAGCGTGATCATCTCGGTCACGGGGTGCTCGACCTGTATGCGCGTGTTCATCTCCATGAAGTAGAACTGGCCGTCCTCGTCCAAGAGGAACTCGATGGTGCCCGCGCTCGAATAGCCGACTCGCTTGCAGGCATCGACGGCGGCCGCGCCCATCCGCTCGCGCTGCTCCGCCGTCAGCACCGGCGACGGCGCCTCTTCGATGAGCTTCTGGTGACGACGTTGAATCGAGCAGTCGCGCTCGCCGAGGTGTATGCAGTGGCCGTGCTCGTCGGCGAGGACTTGAATCTCGATGTGGCGCGGGTTCTCGACGTACTTCTCGACGTAGATGTCGCCGTTCTTGAACGCGGCGGCCGCCTCGGTCGCGGCCGTGCGCATGGCGGGGCCGAGTTCCTCCTCCGAGCGGACGATGCGCATGCCGCGCCCGCCGCCTCCGGCCGCGGCCTTGATGATGACCGGGTAGCCTATCTCGCGCGCGAGCGCGGTGGCCTCCTCCTCAGACTTCAGAGGGTCGGGACTGCCCGGAAGGATTGGGAGCCCGGCCTCCTTCATCGCGCGGCGCGCCTCGACCTTGTCGCCCATCATGCGGATGACCTCGGCGCGCGGCCCTATGAACTTGATGTTGCACGCCTCGCAGATTTCGGCGAACTGCGCCGACTCGGCGAGGAAGCCATAGCCGGGGTGGATGGCGTCAACGTTCGTGATCTCGGCGGCGGCGATGACCGAGGGGATGTTGAGGTAGCTCTGCTGCGAGGTCGGGCCGCCGATGCAGACGGCCTCGTCGGCGAAGCGGACGTGCAAAGAGTCGCGGTCGGCCGTCGAGTGCACGGCGACCGTCTGGATGCCCATCTCCTTGCACGTCCAGATGATGCGGCACGCGATCTCGCCGCGGTTCGCGATCAGGATTTTGCGGAATCGACGCATGTAAGTTCAAAGTTCAAAGTTTGAAAGTTCAAAGTTCAAAGTCGGAAGGCGCTTAACTTTGAACCTGGAACTTTGAACTTTGAACTATTTCTTAACTCCGAATAACGGCTGGCCGTACTCGACCGGTTGGCCGTTCTCGACGTAGATTTTGGCGACGGTGCCCGTGGTCTCGGCCTGGATTTCGTTCATCAGCTTCATGGCCTCGATGATGCAGACGACCGTGTCGTTTTCGACCTGCGAGCCGACCTTGACGAAGGGGTCGGCCTGGGGCGAGGCCGCGCGGTAGAACGTGCCGACGATGGGCGAAGTGATGACGTGCAACTCCTCCTCGGGCGCTTCCGCGGGAGGCGTCGAAGCGGCCGGGACGCTCTCAGAGCCGGACGGCGCGGGAGCGGCAGTCTGAAGTTGCGCGCCCGCGCCCGTATGCGTCAACGCCTGCTGCCCTGGCGCCGTCGCAGGGATGACGACGTGCGCGCCCGACGACGCGGCAGGTGCGGGGTTGCGGCTGAGGCGGATGCGTATGTCCGCGTTCTCGAACTCGAAGTCGGTCAGGCCGTGCGCCGAGAAGAGCTCGGTCAACTCGCGCAGCTCTTCCATGTTGAGCGCGGAGTCGGCGCGGCGCGGCGTGTGCCAGGACTTCGCCCACATCGCCCTGGCTTCTTTACGCGCGCTCGGCCTGCCC
>CAXTSK010000256.1:0-7539 GCA_964246655.1 uncultured Pyrinomonadaceae bacterium | reverse complement strand
CGCGCCGCCGCGCAGGAAGAGTCCGGCGACGACCGACGAGCTGCCCTCACGCCGCTTGACCAGGACACTCAGACCGTTCACCTCGAACTCGGTCACGAGCCGCAGCGTGTCGGCCGCCTCCTTCGAAGGCGCCGCCGCCGCCGCGCCCGAAGTCTGCGCGCGCGCCGGAACCGACGTGAGGAAGAAGGCCAGAATCAGTGCCGCGGCCACGCCGCGAAGGAAGTTAAAAGTCGTACTCATTTCCGTCCCTTTACCGCCATTTTCGGTCGAGTGTAGTTCACAACTTAAACACAGAGACACGGAGACACAGCTTGAAGAGAATTACTCAACAAGCTGTGTCTCCGTGTCTTCGTGTTGAGCTTTCTCTTTCCACACTCAAAACACTTCTTAAATCTCACTTGCCCGCGGTGGCCGTCGCCGCCTTCGGCGCGGTCGCGCTGCCGATGAGGTCGGCCTCCGTCAGGCCGGAGACCTTCAGCGACTCGTCCGACATCAGCGCCAGACCGACGTGCGGCTTGCCCTGGACGTAGGTCGTCAGGTATCGGCCGATGTCCGCGCGCGAGGTAACGCGCAGGCGCTTGAGGTAGCCGCGGAAGTAGTCGAGACCCGTCGAGGCCCACCAGAAGCTAATCGTGTGCGAGTACTCCGAGAGCTTCTCGCGCGAGTAGAGGTCGTCGGCTTCGAGCAGAGCCTTGGCGCTCTCCAGCTCCTCGTCGGTGAAGTAGTCGGGGTCGTTGAAGTGCGCGATCTCGTTGTAGGCCGCGGCCGTGGCGGCCTTCGCCTTGTCGGGCGTCGTCTGGAGGATGAGCGTGATGGGGCCGACGTTACGCTGCGTGTAGTAGCCGAAGCCCGCCGCGGCCGCGAGCCCCGAGTCGGTCAGCGCGCGCTGGAAGCGCGAGTCGGGCTGGCGCAGGATGAAGGAGAAAACGTCGGCCGCGTAGGTCGCCGCGTCGTCCTTGCCGATGGACGGCCCCTGCCAGCCCAGCTCGATGACGACGTTGGCGACGGGCTTGGTGATGATGCCGGCCTCGCTCTTGGCGAGCGGCGGGTGCTCGACCAGGGGGAACTCCGCGAACGGGTCTTTCTCGCGCCGCTTCCACTCGCCGAACAGCTCCTCGACGACGCGGTACGCATCCTCGGGCTTCACGTCGCCGGTGACGACGATGGCCGAGTTGTTCGGGACGTAGTAGCGCGACTGGATGGTGCGCATCAGGTCGAGCGTGGCGGCGCGCACGGTCTGGCGGTTGCCGCCCGGGTCTTTGCGGCTCGGGAACTTGTAGAAGAGCCGGTTGTTCATCTGCACGCCGAGCTCGCCGTAGGGGTTCGACTCGTGACGGTCGAGCTCGCCGACGACGACCTCGCGCTCCTGCGCGAACTGCTGCTCGACCTCGTTGCGGATGATGTCGGCGGCCTGCGGGCTCGCGGCGCGCACCTTCGCCAGCCACTCGTCGGTGAAGCCGGGGTAGACGGCCTGGTCGCGCATGTAGCGCATGGCGACGGGGAAGTTCGGCGTGGTCGTCGTGAAGTAGTAATCGACGACCTCCTCGTGCGTCTCGCCGTTGTAGACGATGCCGAGCGAGTCGATGTCGCGCATGTAATCGGTGATGCGGCCGCGCGTCGGGCTCACCTTGAAGAACATGTGCTCGAAGAGGTGCGAGAGCCCGTTCAGCTCGGGCGGCTCGGTGAACGAGCCGTTGCGCACGGCCAGCTCGACCGTGACGAGCGGCACCGAGTGGTCTTCGAGGACGATGACTTCGAGCCCGTTCGGCAGAACCTTGTTGACGAAGGGCGCGGCCTCCGCGAGCGGGGCGGGCATCGGCGTCGGCTGTGGCCTCTGCTGCGTTGCGCGCGCGGGCTTCGCCGCGTTGCGCTGCTGCGGCAGGGCCGCCGAAGCCGTCGGCCCGACGAGCGCGCCGAAGACGAGCGACGCGACGAGCGCGAAGACAGAAAGGTTGCGTCTGAACAGTTTTGAATTCATAAGACCTTCACGAATTTTCACCGGGGATGCGCGGCGGACATACCGGCCGAAGGCGAGAGCGCTCACTCCTTAACATCCTTAACGCCTACCCGATTCTGGCTCGCAAGTTTGAGGCGATGATAGCACGCGGGGTTGCTCCGGCCACAGGGCGGAAGGCCGCAGGCAGACGGCAGTAGGCAGTGAGCCACGGAGGGGCGGCATGTTTATAGATGAAGTCTGAAATATTAGACCGACTTGCAGAATAGAATAAGGCGCTCCCGGCGAGAGGCAGCCTTATTCTGATTGACAAGAGGTCTAATACATCCCCTCACAAAATGCTTGGCGCGCACATGGGGCCGTGCTATCGTGCGGCCGTCTCGAACGAACCCAAGGGCCGAAGCGTCCGGGCGGACTCAGCAAAAACCACCCGGCCTCTCGTCAACGCTCAGAGCCGCGCGGCCGCCTCAAACCTGCAAGCGCCGCGCAAGGAGAACACACACATGCCGGAAAACCGTATCAGCGCACAACTCGGCGAGGCCGAGCGGCAGGCCGTCTTTGCCGCCATCCAGACCATCCGCCAGAAACTCCCCTTCCTCATCGACCTGACGCCCGAGGAGCGCCGCGCGCTTCCGCGGTTCGGCGACAAGAGCCACGGCTTCGTCCAGCAGGCGCTTCAGGTCGCCGAGCAGAACCCGGACATCCTCCCGCGCACGTTCGACGTGGGCGAGATGCATAACGACGTGGAGCTGCTCCTCGCGGTTTCATCCATCCGGGCCGCCCTCTCGCAGCTCTACGAGCTTGTGGACGACACGGTCATGCAGGTAGGCAGCGAGGCGTACGCCGCGGCGCTGTTGGTCTACCAGTTCGCGCGCGCCGCCGGAAAAGGCACGGCGCTCGACTCCGCAGTAGACAGTCTGGGACAACACTTCGCACGCAAGTCGCGCAACACGCCGGGCGACAAGTCCTAAGCGCTGACCCGTCGCCTCCGAGGCCCGGCGCCTGCCCTCCGAGGGAGAACGTAGGGCTTCGGAGGGGACATCTCCTTTTTTACCGAACGTTCCTCCCCCGGGCCGGAACATTCCACCTCGGGGGAGGAGCAATTCATCTCCGGGATGGAACCTTCAATCTCGGAGACGGAACCTTCCATCTTCGAGAAGGAACTTTCTATTCCCGGGAAGGAACTTTCTATCTTTGAGGAGGTAAATTCCTTCTCCCGGATAGAAAATTCCTTCCCCGAGATGGAGAGTTCCTTCTTCCGGATAGAAAATTCCTTCCCGGGGATGGAATTTTCCTCCCCCGAAAAGGAATTTCCCCCCTCCGAGAAGGAGAATCTCATCCGGGGGGACGTGCGTTCCTTCGTTTTGCTCGAACCGGGCTGCCTGCGGCAGGGATGAAGGGCCTCCGGTCTACTTCACACGTCCCACGGGCTTCACATCGGGACGCCCTTTCGGGCAATCATTGACCTGACGGGCAGCGGGGCGCATCATTGCCGCCGCGTCCGGGGCACCGCCCGGGAAAGATTCGGCTTTTCATGCCCCATTACGGAGTTCAACCGAATCATTCGGCACAATATATAGTTAGGCGCTTTCAGTTGGTGGCATAGGCAGGAGGAGGCATGATGGATGAGAGACAGGGAAACACGGGAATCCCATTCACCCGGGTGCCCACAGCTGCCGACGATGAGATACGCCTGCCATACGGCGTAGCGCCGATTTCGACCGGGGCTCTCATCAGCCTCCGGGTGACAGGGTGGGCGGTAGCTTTTATAGGTGTGCTGGGCGGTGCGGTCACATTGGCTCTTACCCCGGAAGGGTTGAGCGAGGTGGATGCGCGTTTTCGCGGCATCTACTTATCGGTGGGGTGGGCGTTGCTGATCGGTGGTATTGCTGGTGGCATACTCTTGAATGTAGTGGCAGGCATCGGTAGCGCCGTCCTCGATATGTGGAAGTCGTGGTACGGCCGCGCCTAACAACGGCATGCACCCGACCGCCGACACGCCGCTTGTTATGTTCCAATAGTCGCTTAGGGCGGCGGGTGATGCCGAGCGTTAGATTAGACCTCTTACAAATAAGAAACAGGAGCTACAAACATGCCGCCCCTTCGGGGCTTACCGGGCGGCCTGCAACTGCCTCCTGCCGTCTGCCTGCGGCCTGCTCCCCTTCAACCCTTACTCGTGTCTATGACCCGGCCGCCGCGCTCGCTGGCGAGGGGGAAGTTGCGGAGGACGCGGAAGGTCGTGAGGCAGAGGGTGACGCGGTCGCCGACGCGCAGGGGCGCGGCGCCCGTCTCGGCCTTGGTGCGGGTGACGATGACGGGGACGCCGAGGCGGCGCTCGGGCGTCTCGGAGATTTCGTAGAGCGGCGGCTCGCCGGGCCGCGGCGCGCGCGCGACGAGGTCGAGGCGGACGGTCAGCCGCTCGTAGGCGCCGACGAAGTGCTTCTCCTCGACGACGCCGTTCGCCAGCGGGTTGCAGTCGGCGGGCAGTTGCTCGTCCGTCCTGCTCACGCGCACGTCCTCGGGGCGGAAGACGAGCTTGACCGACTGCCCCACCTGGAAGCGCGCGGCCTCCGCACCCGCCTCGACCGCGACCGTGCCCAGCTCGACGCGGTTGCCGCGCGCGACGACGCCGAGCAGAAGGTTGGCCGCGCCGAGAAACGTCGCCACGTACTCCGTCTCGGGCCGGTTGTAGACCTCCTCGGGCGTGCCGATCTGTTCGAGGTGGCCGGAGTGCAGCACGGCGATGCGGTCGCCGAGTTCCAAAGCCTCCTCCTGGTCGTGCGTGATGAAGAGCGCGGGCACGTTCACGTCGCGCAACAGCGCGCGTATCTCGCGCCGCAGGCGGACGCGGATCTGCGCGTCGAGCGCGCCGAAGGGCTCGTCGAAGAGGAGCATCTGCGGCTCGTAGGCGAGCGTGCGCGCAATCGCCACGCGCTGCTGCTGCCCGCCGGAGAGCTGCGCGGGCAGCTTCTTGCGCTGGTCTAAGAGGTGGACGAGTTCGAGCAGGCTCTCGACCTTCTCCCTCCTCTCGCGCCGCTTGCGCCCGCGGATGCGGAGGCCGTAGCCGACGTTCTGCTCGACGGTCATGCGCGGGAAGAGCGCGTAGGATTGGAAGATGACGCCGACGCCGCGCTCGCGCGCCGGAAGGTCCGTTACGTCGCGGCCGTGGAGGTGGACGCTGCCCGAGTCGGGCCGCTCCAACCCCGCGATGATGCGCAGGATGGTGGTCTTCCCCGACCCGGAAGCGCCGAGCAGCACGAGCGCCTCGCCCTCGGCTACGTCGAAGCTCACGTCTTCGAGCACGCGCACGCCCTTGAAGCTCTTGCTCAAACCGCGCACGCCCGCCGCGGGCGCGTCGGCCGTCGAAGGCACGACGCGCGGCCCTTCGCGCCGGGCGTCGGCGCCGGAGGTCGTGTCGGATTCTTCGGTGACCTTTTCGGGGAGCATGAACGGTTCACCTCACTTGCCTTCGATCCAGTCGCGCGCGAAGAAGAGGATGCTGAAGATGGCGAACGAGAAGAGCGCGAGCACGATGGCGACGGCGTTGGCCGCCTCAACCTGCCCCTCGTTGAACTTGGCGAAGATGTAGAGCGGCGCGGTCTGCGTGCTCCCGGCGAGGTTGCCCGAGACCAGAATCGTCGAGCCGAACTCGCCGATGGCGCGCGCGAAGGTGAGCAGCGAGCCGGTCACGATGGCGCCGCGCAGACTCGGCAGCGTCACGTGCCAGAAGGTCTGCCAGCGCGTCGCGCCGATGGTGGCCGAGGCTTCGTCCAGAGACCTGTCCATCGTCTCGAAGACCGACATCAGCACGCCGAAGGCGAGCGGGAAGGTGACGAAGATGTTGGCGAGGATGATGGCATACGGCGTAAACATCAACTGGTGGTCTTCCGAGATGAACCGCCCGATCATCCCGTACTTGCCCCACAAGAGCAGCAACGCGAAGCCCGCGACCGCCGTCGGGATGGCGGTCGGCAAAGAGATGGTGACGATAATGGCCGTGCGCCCGAAGAACGTGTAGCGCGAGAGCACGTAGGCGGCGAGGAGCCCGAAGAGGACGTTGAAAACGGTCGCGTAGAAACTCGTCACCATCGACAGCTTCAGCGCGAAGACGGCGTCCGGCGCGGTCAAAGCCCCCCAGAAGCTCCGCAGCCCGCTGCTCGTCCCGAAGATGAAGATCGACGCCAGCGGCAAAAGCACCAGCGGCAGCATCAACAGGATGACCATCCCGAGCCCGAACGGCTTCGCCGGGTCAAACCCCCGCACGTGTCGCATCGCCGAAACCGCTGCGCTCATAAGCCCCTCACTT
Source organism: uncultured Pyrinomonadaceae bacterium (assembly GCA_964246655.1). Lineage (GTDB taxonomy): Bacteria > Acidobacteriota > Blastocatellia > Pyrinomonadales > Pyrinomonadaceae > QHXN01. The sequence continues at coordinate 1,279 of CAXTSK010000256.1, read as the reverse complement.
CTGCTTGACCTGCTTGCGCCACACGCCGTCAATCACGTCGGGGTAAGCGCGCTCCCAGCCGCCGAAAAGGTCGCCGACGGTGAAGGGCAGCTCGACGTGTGCGAACTCCTTGTTGGCGTCGTTGAAGGCTTCGTTGGTGACGGCGCGGAAGTGGTACTTGACGAACGCCTGCTGCGCCTCGTCGCTCCAGAGGTATTGCATGAAGGCGTCGAGCAGGGGCCGTTCGTCTTGGGTCACGTTCTTGTCGATGAGGACGGCCGGGTGCTCGCTGAGGATGGTCGAGCGCGGGACGACGATCTCGAAGGGCGCGTTGGCCTGCTTCATCAAGAGCCCTTCCAGCTCGTACGTGATGAGCGCGTCGCCGTAGCCGGTCTCGAACTGCGTGCGCGCCTCGCGCGCCGAGCCCGGCGTCGAGATGACGTTCTTCCAGACCGACTTCAAAAGGTTGAACGCGCGCGCCTGGTCGGGTGCGCCCGACTCGGCCTGCGACTTCTTCAGCTCCGACCCGTAGATGGCGAGGATCGACCACTGCGCGCCGCCCGAGCCGTCCGGGTCGGGGTGGATCAGCTTGATGCCGGGCTTGGCGAGGTCTGCGAAGTCGCGGATGCCCTTCGGGTTCCCCTTGCGGACGAGGATGACGAAGGGCGTCTTGTTGACGATGCCGTTCTGCGGCAGGCCCGCCTTCCAGTCCGTCTTGACCAAGCCCTTCTCGACGAGGCGCTGCACGTCGCGCTCGATGGAGAAGATGCCCACGTCGGCGCCGACGCCCTGCAAGATTTGGTTCGTGATCGTCTCGGAGCCGGCGTAGGAGGTGACGAAGCGCACGTCCTCGTCGTGCTCGCGCTTCCACTTCTCGGTGAAGGCGGGGATGACGGCCTTGTCCATCGCCTCCTTCATCACCGAGAAGCCGTAGAGCGTGATGACGCGCGTCTCGCCTTTGCGCACGCTCGTTCCCGACTTCGGCAGGCACGCTCCCAGCAGCAGCGCAAGCGCGAGCAGTGCGCAGGTGGCGCTCGCCTTTTTTGGGTATAGTCTTCCCCGTACGGTGTCTCTCATCCTCAACACTCCCGCGTTCGGCCTTGGGGGCACGTTCCGTTCTGGCTTTAAAATTTGCGCATCTATAGCACACTTGGGGCCCACGGGGGAAGCTTTTGCGGGGCACTCCGGCGCGCGGGCTGGCCGGGGGAAGCGTTCTGTGCGATGCTATCGGCGCGGGGAAGGGGGGGGCGCGGGCCGCCGGGGGGGATAATATTTCTGTTGGTGTGGGGTCGGTGGATAT
>CAXTSK010000255.1:3217-7546 GCA_964246655.1 uncultured Pyrinomonadaceae bacterium | reverse complement strand
CACGCCGGGCAGCTCCACGTCGAGGACGACGAGGTCGCAGCCCTCCCGGTGCAGCTCGCGCAGGGCCTCGGCCGCGTCGCCGCAGGCCAGCACCTTATGACCCTCCGACTCGAACGCGCGCCGCAGCCCCGCGCGCACGCGCTCGTCGTCCTCGACCACGAGGATAGTCGCGGCCTTCTCCGAAACCTGTGAAGAGACTGTCATGTTCCTGCTTCGCTTAAACCTTGGGCGGGGTCGGGGCGTTCGTCCCGCTCTGCGTGGAGCTTCTGAGGCTGTCAAACGGGGCCACGGCCCGCCGGCCGAACGCCCGCGCGCCTGTTTCGATTGAAAACGACCGGGTGGGGGAAAGTCAAGAAGAACGTCAACCGTGAACCGTAAATCGTGACAAGAAAAACCACCTTTATCTTGTCACGGTTTATGGTTCACGGTTGACGTTCTTCGCGCTAGAATGCAGACACGGGCCGCCAACCGTAGAGAGGAATCCCAACATGGAAACCGCCGGGAAGTTCACTTCCGCTGACCTCTTGCTGATGCCGGACGACGGCAATCGGTACGAGATCATCGAAGGAGATCTCTACGTGTCAAAGCTGCCGAGCGCCGAGCACCAGTATGTGTGCACACAGTTAGGCCATTACTTTCAGGCTTGGAACGAACAAACCGGGGCAGGAGTGGCCCTCGTCAATCCGGGTCTCGTCTTCTCCGACGACGATGATGTCGCGCCTGATGTAATCTGGGTCAGCCGAGAGCGGCTGGCGGGCTCACTTGACAAGGCAGGACACTTCACAAGAGCGCCCGAGATAGTAGTCGAGGTGTTGTCACCGGGCAAGGCGAACGTGCAGCGCGACCGCGTCGCCAAGCTCGCGCTCTACTCGCGGCGCGGCGTCTCGGAGTATTGGATCGTGGACTGGATGCAACGGCTCGTCGAGGTCTACCGGCGCGAGCAGGGCGCGTTGAATCGGGCGGCGACCCTCTCCGCCGATGACGTGCTTGAGTCGCCGACGCTGCCGGGCTTCTCCTGTCAGGTGGCGAAACTCTTCTTCACACGCCCCACATAACACTGCGAATATGTTAAGCGCGGCGAGTCAGGCAGGCGTCCTGGCTCGTCGCTCTTCGCCGCGTTCCCGCCTTAACACAGACCCCGCATAAGCCTGTCGCGTCGAGACATCGCGTTCAATACTTTGGACGTTGCACGAGCATCCGTACGGATATTTTTGTCCCCGGGGCGAGGGCATCTCGCCGTCGTGTTTGGGCCATCGAAGCGAGGAAGTCAGACACACCTCGCCTTCGTTGACCTGAACGCCCACCGAAACCTTTAACGACCTCGGGCGGTTCCCCGCCCTCACTCGGAAAGGAGTCGAGCAGATGAAAGTCAAGACGAACGTCAAGGCGGGTTCATACAGGGCGCGCGGCACTTCGGGCGGCTTCGACGAGGAGCCTTAGTTCTTCCCCCTTCCCTCGAAAGGAGTTCAGAAGATGAAAGTCAAGAGTAACGTCAGGGCCGGTTCGTACAGGGTTCTCGGCACCAAGGGCGGCTTCGACGAGGAGCCCTGAACCTCGCCCCTTAGCTTCAACGGAAGGAGTTCAAAGATGAAGGTTAAGACAAAGGTCAGGGCCGGTGCCGGTGCCAGGATTGACGGCAACGGCCAACCGTAAACCGCCACTTAGTCCAACCCAAACAATTGAGAGGCGGGCTTCGGCCCGCCTCTCGACGTTTGGCATGGGGAAGCGCCGCCCTAGTTGATGGCCGTCGAGGCGAGGTTGCCGGTGCGTACGTCCGCGGGGCGCGCAGCCTTGTCCTCGGGCGCGCTCTGCTTGTGGAAGGACTTGGCGGCGTACATCGCCTCGTCGGCGGCGATGAGGAGCTGGTCGAGCGTCTCGCCGTGGACGCCGTAGGAGGCCGAGCCGACCGAGATGCCGACGCGCGCGTGCTTGTCGCCGCGGACGTGCAGCGAGAACTTCGAGACGGCGCGCTCGATCCGCTCGCGCAGCTCCGAGGTCTGATCGACCGAGAGGTCTTGCACGATGGCGACGAACTCGTCGCCCGCGTAGCGCGCGAGGAAGTCGTACTCGCGCAGCTGCGCGTGGAGGATGCGCCCGACCTCGCGCAGCATACGGTCGCCGGTCTTGTGGCCGTAGGTGTCGTTGACCTGTTTGAAGTCGTCGAGGTCGAGCATCACGACCTGGAAAGGTCTTCCGGTGCGGCGCGCCCGCGCGGCCTCCTGCTCGTAGCGCACGTACATCGCGCGCGCGTTCGGCAGCCCCGTCAAGGTGTCGGTCAGGGCGTTCGACTCGGCCTGCGCGTGACTCATCGCGTTGGCGAGCGCGTCGGAGGCGAGTCGCGCGACCGTGTCTAGGAGCCGCAGGTGGTCGTCCGTGTAGCGCCGCGGCTCCGAGGAGTAGACGGCGAGCGCCCCGACGAGCCGGTCGTCTTTGGCGAGCGGCAGCGCCACCATCGAGCGGAACTGGCAGCCTTCGGGTAGCTCCACGTCGGCGAAATCCAACATCGGGTCTAAAAGGTAAGACGCGCGGCGGTTCGCCAGCACGAAGCCGACGACGCCCTCGCCCGGCGCGACGGCGCGGCCGCGCAAGGCTTCGGCGTGGCGGCCCGAGACGTGCGCGGTCGTCGCGTAGCCCTTCTCGTCGTCATACAGATAAACGGCGCATAGGTCGAACGGGACGACGTGGCCGACCTTGTTGACGAGCACGGAGACGGTGTCCTCGATGTCGAGCGACGAGCCGAAGGTGCGCGCGATCTCGTAGAGCGCGTAGACCTCGCGGTGCGCGTTGGTAATCTGGCTGAGGTAGTGCGGCGCGTCGGAGCGGTGGACGGCCGCCGGGGATTGCGTCGCCTGCGCCGGTTCCTCTTCGCCGAGCAGGTCACGGTGCTCCCACTCCTCGTGCGTCAGCCCGCGGTTGTCGAGGCCCGCGGCGACGACCTCCGCGTCGAAGCGCGGCAGGTGGCGCAGGAAGTCCTCGACGACGCGCGGGTCGAAGTGGCGGCCCGCGCCGCGCCGGAGCATCGAGCACGCCTCTTCCGGAGTCATCCCGCGCCGGTACGGCCGGTCTTCGCGCGCCGAGTCGAAGCAGTCCACGACCGAAAGGATCCGCGCCGTCAAAGGAATCTCTTCGCCCTTCAAGCCTTCCGGGTAGCCGCGCCCGTCCCACTGCTCGTGGTGATAGAGGACGATGGGCACGACGGGGTACGGGAAGGCGACGCGCTCTAAAATCTGCGCGCCGACGGTCGTGTGCACCTTCATCCGCTCGAACTCGGCCTCGGTGAGCTTGCCCGGCTTGTTGAGGATGTGGTCGGGCACGGCGAGCTTGCCGATGTCGTGCAGGAGCGCGCCGGCCTTCAACGCCTTAATCTCCGAAGGCGACAACCCCGTCAGCTCGCCCATACGCTCGCAGTAGAGCTGCACGCGCCGGACGTGGAAGTGCGTCGTCTGGTCTTTGGCGTCGATGGCGGTGGCGAGCGCTTCGACCGTCGCGAGGTGCAGGCGCGAGACCTCCGCAGCCTCGCGCGTCTTCTCGGCGACGCGCTCGAAGTAGGTGCGGTAGGTGACGAGCGTGGCCGCGATGACCGGGATACTCAAAATTACATACAACAACCCGAACCCGCTGATCGCCACGTAGACGACGCCGGCCGCGAGCGCGCCCGCGAAGAACGTCCAAGAGCTTAAGAGATAGCCGTCGCGCCAGCAGCGCCAGAACGGCCGCCGGCTCTTGAGCGAGAGCAGCGCGGCGACCAGCACGCTGTTCAAGGCATACTGGACGAGCGACATCAGGACGAGCGGCAGGATGAGCTGTTCGAGCGAGACGTGCGTGCGGAAGCCGAGCGGCCGTTCGTTAAGTCCCGCGTGCGCGGCGAGCGCGAGGTAGAAGCTCTGGCCCGCGACGTAGGCGGTGACGGCCATGCAGGCGGGCATCGCAACCCAGGTCGCCCCGCGCTTCGAGATGCGGAGCGAGCTGGTGAACAGCTCCAGCGCGCCGAGGACGATGCCGGCCGGCACGCCGAGGTAGATGACGCCGAGGAAGATGAAGCAGTCGCCCGCCGTCACCACCGCCTTCGTCCCCGGAATCTTCACCGGCAACATGCCCGAGATGACGACGAGACTGGCGAGGACGACGAGCTGCGCCCACTCCGTTCCCGTGAACGAAAGACAGTGGTAGGCGCCCCACCCGAGCGCCGCGGCGCCCCCCGCCACCAGCGCGGCCCAGTACGCCCCCGCCGCGCGGCTGTAGTCGGACATGTCGATGCGAATCACTCGCGCCTCCGAAGCAGTAGGCCGGTGGGGGGGGGGGGGGGGGGGGGGGTAAGCGCGGTGGTGG
>CAXTSK010000255.1:0-3159 GCA_964246655.1 uncultured Pyrinomonadaceae bacterium | reverse complement strand
AAACAACCGCCGCGCGGGGGGGCGGGGGGGGCGGGTCCCAACCCCGCCCCGGGCCCCCGGCGACGGGCTTGGGGGCAAACGGCGGGCTTGTTGTGGCACTCGCCCGCCGGGCTGGGTGAGAAATGTGGGAGGCGTCGCGCGTGACCTCGACTCTCTACGCCTCCTCTTTCAACTTCGACGCGTTCGCGCGTTCGTAAACTGGTGCGGCCTTTCGTCCTCCGTGCGGTGAGTCCGAAGGGGCGCGCGTGCCGCGCTCCCCGTGGGCCGCGCCGTCACTATTAACAACCCGCGTGCCGTTCGGCGCCGACGAGTGAATGACTGTTTTTGGCTTAGAAAACGGCGATTCCCTTCTCCTTGATACAGACGCCCGCGCGCCGAGGTCAACGTGACGCGTCAGGTTGATGTGCGGAGGGCAGAATGAGAGCGCTGGTTACTGTTCGGTGCGTGGGCGTGGCGGGCGTGTCTTGAACGCCGTCGGGACTGAGGACCTCGTTAATCCTTGCGGGCGAAGGTTCGCCGACGCCGCGGGGGATAGTGTTTCACCTTACTCCCGAATATAAATCGCGGCCACCAGATGAGGAGCACCATGGACAGGCAAATCGCTAAATCCAGGACTCCTAATATCAGCAGGCTTTGCCTCAAAATATCGACCGGCGGAGCCCCTTTCATGGCCAGCCCTTTGACCACCTCGTTAACTTTATCCTGTAGGGTCAACGCCTGGTTCATGCCCGTGAAGGAGACGAGGGCGAGCGCCCCCCCGAGGAATAGAGGGATGAACAAGGAATGTTTGATGTAGGAGTGCGTCTCGCGGTGAGACAGGTAGTACGCGGCGAGGGCGCCCGTAAAAGCGTAGTACGAGGTGTGCACGGTCAAGGCGGTGTCAAGGTAGCCTTTAAAAATCTCTACCAAGATCTTGTAGTTCTGTAGAGCATCCATGAGGTGACCCGTTCGAGATGAATGTGAGAACACCAACAGGTTAACGGCGCGGCCGAGGATATACTTGCGAGATACGGCTGTCAATTGAGAAAGAATCCGGCTCCCGCTTTCGTCCGGCCCCGGGCAGGAACCTCCGCCTCCGCGGGCTCTGAGTTTGACAAGCCGCGAGGCGCGCGGGCACTCTCTTCGCCAACTTGAAGGAAGGACGCGGCGCGGTAAAGTTTTGGAAGAGACGGCGGGCGAGCAGAACGTGCGGGCGGCTTCAGAGCGCGGAGGTTACGTCGCGCTGCTGCGGACGAACCGCGACTTCCGGATGCTCTGGCTCGGGCAGGTCGTCAGCCAGTTGGGCGACTGGTTCGACACCATCGCGCTCTTCACGCTCGTGCTGCGGCTGACCGGTTCGGGGCGAGCCGTCGGGCTCGTGCTCGTCGCGCGCTTTTTGCCGAGCGTCGTGCTGGGGCCGCTCTCGGGCGTGCTGGCCGACCGCTTCAACCGCCGCCACATCATGATCGCGAGCGACGCGATGCGCGCGCTCGTCGTGCTCGGCTTCCTCTTCGTCCGAAACCCCGAGCAGGTCTGGCTCGTCTACCTCCTCACCGTCCTGCAACTCGCCTTCTCGGCCTTCTTCGAGCCGGCGCGCTCGGCGGCTTTACCTTCAGTCGTGGCCGAGCGCGACCTCGTCGCGGCCAACGCGATCTCTTCGGTCACGTGGTCGGTGATGCTCACGCTCGGCGCGGCCGTGGGCGGCCCCGTCACCGACTTGTTCGGCACCGACGCGGCCTTCGTCACGGACTCTTTGACCTACCTCGTCTCGGCCGTGCTCGTCTGGCGCGTGCGCCTGCCGAAGCGGCCGCCGCGGCCGAAGACGCCGCTCACGGCGGCGAAGGCGCTCGGCGTCACCGACACGCTCGAAGGCTTGCGCTACGTCTGGCGTCGGCCGCGCGTACTGGCGCTGCTGTTGGTGAAACCGGCGTGGGGTTTGGGCGGCGGCATCCTGACGCTGCTGCCGGTCTTCGGCGAGAAGGTCTTTCGGCTGAGCCTGCACGCGGCGGTCGGAGGCGCCGCCCTCGGCATGAGTGCGCTCTACGCGGCGCGCGGCGTGGGCACGGCGCTGGGGCCTGTGCTGACGCGCCGCTTCTACAGCGAGACGCGCGAGCAGATGCAGCGCGCCATCGGCGTCTCGTTCCTCTTCGCGGGTGCCTTCTACGTCGCGTTCGCCTCGGCGGGGAGCTTCACGCTCGCGCTGGTCTGGCTCGCGGTCGCGCACGCGGGCGGGAGCGTGCTGTGGGTCTTCTCGACGGTGCTGTTGCAGTCGTCGGTCGAGGACGAGTTCCGCGGCCGCGTCTTCGCCGCCGAGCTGATGCTGATGACGCTGGCGATGGCCGCGTCGAACTACGCGACGGGCGAGGCGCTCGACAGCTTCCAAATCTCGCCGCGCACGGCGACGGTCGCCATCGGCCTCTTCTTCCTCCTGCCCGGCCTGCTCTGGCTCCTCACGCGCCGCTGGTGGGACAGGGAAAGAGAGCAGTAGACAGTAGGCAGTAGAAAGACAAAGCGGCGCGTCCGGCCTAAAGGCTTAAGACGCGCCGCCTGTTTTCCTACTGGCTACTGTCTACTTCTTTACGTTCTCATCAAAGCATCTGGCAGATCTCGTCGAGGGACATGGTCACCGACTGGTTGGCTTGCCCCGAGAACGTCACAGACCCCTGCTCGCCCTCGCCGCTCGTCGTGATCTGGTAGACGTAGCGAGCGCCGGGCTTCTCCACCGTGGCAATGACATTCCATTTCAGGTCGTACATGACCATGCCGAAGCTGACGCGGTTATCGATGTAGCTCATCGGCCAGAGCGTGAACCCGCCGACGCCGAGCACGGGGCCGGGATTCGCGGACTGAAGTGTGTCCGGCCCCTGGAGGGCGGTCACCTTCATCCCCTCGGGGATCGGCCCCTTCGGCGCACTCAACTTTAAGAGGGAGAGCATGTCCATCGAGCAAGCCATACATATCTCCTTTCCGGGACAGCATGATTCTTAAGGCTGGGAGAACGCGGCGCATCATACCACGACTCCGGCGGCCTTCGTCTTTTGCTTCGCCGGCCGGAAAGTGTTATTGGTTCCGGGGCATGAAGGTCAAAGTCGGCGTGATGGGCTCGGCCGGCGAGGCTTCGTCGGAAGAGTTGAGCGAGGCGCTGCGCGCGAAGGCCGAGGCGTTGGGTCGCGCCATCGC
>CAXTSK010000254.1:0-7548 GCA_964246655.1 uncultured Pyrinomonadaceae bacterium | reverse complement strand
CACGACCGGCGCCGCGAGCGCCACAAGGAAGAGGAGTCGTGGGAAGAGGCTTTTAATGTCTCGCAGATTACGGGATACGTTTTGCGTTTATTCGGTGTCAGGTGAGCATCGACTTTACGAGGTAGACGACGCCGACGATGACCGCGATGACGGCGAGCGCGACGAGCAGGATGCAGCCGTAGAAGGTGAGCCGGAGCTTTCTCGCGGTCTTCTCGTCGCCCGGGGAGAGCGGGTTCTGCGGGAAGTACGGCGGCGGGGTCTCGGTCGGCACGTCTGGCTTGGCTCCTCGTCGGCGCGGGCGATTGTATCACAGACGCTTGCTTGCCCGGCGCGGACGGCGCGTGCTACCGTTTTCGCTTTCGAAGAAGGGGACGGGGCTTCCCGTCGGCCGTCATGATTCGACCGTTCCGCGGCATCCACCCGCAGATTCACCCGACCGCGTTCGTCGAAGAGAGCGCGCAGATCATCGGCGACGTGCACGTCGGCGAGCACTCCTCCGTCTGGTTCGGCGCGGTCGTGCGCGGCGACGTGTTCCACATCCGCATCGGCGACCGGACGAACGTGCAGGACGGCACGGTCATCCACGTCTCGAACGGCACGCACGCCACGATCCTCGAAGACGAGGTGACAATCGGGCACAACGTCACGCTGCACGGCTGTCACGTCGAGCGCGGGTGCCTCGTCGGCATCGGCGCCATCGTGATGGACGCCTGCCGCGTGGGCGAGCACTCTCTGGTCGCGGCCGGGGCGCTTTTGAGTCCGGGCACCGTCGTCCCGCCGCGCTCGCTCGTGTTGGGCGTGCCCGCGCGCGTCAAGCGGCAGTTGACCGACGCGGAGGTCGCAGACCTCGACCGGTTCTGGCAGAACTACGTCGAGTACACGCGCGCCTACCGCGAGGAGTACGGCATCGAGGGCTGAAGCCATGTGCCTGAAGAGAAGTCCCGTCGTCGTCGTCGCGCTTCTACTCTCCTTGTGCGCCGCGTCGCAGGCGCAGGGGGTGGCAAGTCTTTCGGAGCCGGAGGAGGCCGCGGGGGCTCGACAGCGCGGCGTCTACGGGATGGAGCGCGCGGCCAACGAGTACGGCGTGTGGGGCGGCGGGTCGTTTAGCAGCCCGACGCTCATCGGCACGACCGAGCGCGTGCGGCTCGGCCTCGTCGCCTTTCGCTACGCACGTGTGTTCGCGCGCGGCGAGAACCTGGCGTTGAAGTACACGCTCGACGCGGTGCCGGTCGCGTCGATGTCGTTCCCCGTGTTCGAGACGACGGCGGGCGGCGTGCGCGAGGTGCGGAAGACGATCACGGGCGCGGGTCTCTCGCCCGTCGGCTTTCAACTTAACTTCCGGCGGCGCGAGCGCGTGCAGCCCTTCGCGCAGGCTTCGGGCGGCTTCCTCTACTTCGGCGAGCGCGTGCCGACCGCGAGCGGCGCGCAGTTCAACTTCACGGGCGACTTCGGCGGCGGCGTCCAGTGGAAGACCGGCGCTCGCCGCGCGTGGACGGTTGGTTACAGATACCACCACGTCTCGAACGGCTACCGCGCCGACGTGAACCCCGGCTTCGACTCGAACCTGTTCTATGTCGGGTTCTCGATCTTTCGTTGAAAAGCAGTAGGCAGTAGGCAGATGGCAGTAGGCAGTAAAAGAACAGATAGATTCACCGTGCCGGTCGCTATTAAAAACTCCGCCGCGGTAAGGCGGAGCCTGCCTTCAACTGCCTACTGCCTACTGCCTACTGCCTACTAATATATGCCTGCAAAGACACAGCCCGCGCGCGGCATGCGCGACTTCCTCCCGGCTGACCTGCGGCGGCGCGAGTACGTTATCCGCGTCATCAAGGACGTGTACGAGCGCTACGGCTTCGAGCCTCTGGAGACGCCCGCCGTCGAGAACATCGAGACGCTCATGGGGAAGTACGGCGAGGAGGGCAACCAGCTCATCTTCAAAATCCTCAAGCGCGGCGAGCACGAGAAGACGGGCGAGGCCGATCTCGCGTTACGTTATGATTTGACGGTGCCGCTCGCGCGCGTCGTCGCCGAGTACGGCGACAAGCTGCCACGCTTCTTCAAGCGCTACCAGATTCAACCCGTCTGGCGCGCAGATCGCCCTGCGCGCGGACGCTTCCGCGAGTTCTACCAGTGCGACGTGGACTGCATCGGCACACGCTCGCCCGTCGTCGAAGCGGAAATCATTGCCGCGGCGAACGACGTGCTCCGCACACTCGGCTTCGACAACTTCACGGTTCGCCTGAACCATCGGCAGGTGCTCGCGGGCGTACTCGCGGGGGCGGGGATACCGGCGGACAAGCACGGCGACGCGTTGGTCGCCATCGACAAGCTCGACAAGGTCGGGCGCGCGGGCGTCGCGCGCGAGTTCGACGCGCGCGGCATCGACGCGGCGGGCGGCGAAAAGCTGCTCGACTTTTTCGAGAAGCTGCCCGAACTGGAACGCGCCGCCGAGTTCGTCGCGGGCGACGGCGGCATGGAGGAAGTCTCGAAGGCCGTAGCCTATAACCACGCCGCGCTCGGCCGCCTCGTCGAGTTCGTCGGCGGCCACGACGGGGGCGCGCTCGGCGTAGAGAATTTGCGCCAAATAGTCGAGTACGCCGAGGCGTACGGCGTCGCGGACAGAATCAAGATTGACCCGAGCCTCGCGCGCGGGCTCTCTTACTACACGGGCGCCATCATGGAAATCAGCGTGCCCGACCTCGCAGGTTCCTTGGGCGGCGGCGGGCGCTACGACAATCTGGTCGGCATGTTCTCCGGTAAAGACATTCCAGCGTGCGGTTTCTCGCTGGGGCTTGAGCGCATCATCGTCGTGATGGCCGAGCGCGGGATGTTCCCCGAGAATCTCGGGAGCGCGGCGGCCGACGTGTTGGTGACGTTGTGGAATGAAGAGTCCGTGCGTGACTCGCTCGCCTTCGCCGCCGAGTTGCGAAGGAGCGCGCCGTCTTTACGAGTTGATGTGTACCCCGACGCGGACAAACTCGGCAAGCAGCTCAAGTACGCCTCCGCGCTCGGCGTGCCCTTCGTCGTCGTCATCGGCGACGACGAGCGCGCGCGCGGCGAGGTCGCGCTGAAAGATATGAGGACCGGCGAGCAGCGGACGTTGAAACGTGAACAGGCCGGCGCGGAGTTAAGTGAAGCTTTGAATGGTGCCGTGAAGTAGTCACAGGTAATATAGGAATCATGCCAATCAATCTTGACCACTTGGGAGAGTTGGAGCGCACGCACTCGTGCGGGGAACTGCGCGCCGAAGATGCTGGGAAGGAAGTCGTGCTGATGGGGTGGGTCGCGGTGCGCCGTGACTTCGGGCCTCTGACGTTCGTGGACTTGCGCGACCGCGACGGCATCACGCAGATCGTCTTCGACGCGGAGGACGCGCCCGAGGCGCACGCGCGCGCGAAGGAGGTGCGCGGCGAATACGTCATCGCCGGGCGCGGTAAGGTCGAAGCGCGCGACGAGTCTGTGCGCAACCCGAAGCTGCCGACCGGCGAGATAGAGGTGCGCGCGCTCGAAGTCCTCGTCTTAAACGAAGCGCGCACGCCGCCCTTCCAACTCGACGCCAGCCCCGAGAAACTCGCGGCCGAGGAGACGCGGCTCAAGTATCGTTATCTCGATTTACGACGCCCGTACTTGCAGCGCAACATACGGCTGCGCCACCTGTTGGTCGCGGAGATTCGCGGCTACATGAACGAGCAGGCGTTCACGGAGATCGAGACGCCCATCCTCATCAAGTCCACGCCCGAGGGCGCGCGCGACTACGTCGTGCCTTCGCGCCTGCACCACGGCAAGTTCTACGCGCTGCCGCAGTCGCCGCAGATTTTCAAACAGCTCTGCATGATCGCGGGGCTCGACAAGTACTACCAGATCGCGCGCTGCTTCCGCGACGAAGACCTGAGAGCCGACCGGCAGCCCGAGTTCACGCAGCTCGACATCGAGTTCAGCTTCGCCACGCGCGAGCAGGTCTATCGTCTGATAGAAGGACTGTACGTGCGCGTCTTCCGCCTCGTCGGCGTGGAGTTGCCGCGGCCTTTCCCGCGGCTCTCGTACGCGGAGGCGATGCGGCGCTACGGCATGGACAAGCCCGACCTGCGCTTCGGGATGGAACTGCAAGACCTGCGCGCCGCGGTCGAGGGGACGACGTTTGCACCGTTCGCCTCGGCGCTTGAGAAGAAGGGCGAGGTCAAGGGACTCGTCGTCAAGGGCGGCGCGCACCTTTCGCGCAAGCAGCTCGACGAGTTGCAGGAAGTCTCGAAGCGCTACGGCGCGGGCGCGCTCGCGTGGGTCAAGCTGGGCGACGAGCTTTCGTCGTCGCTTTTGAAGGCGCTGGGCGAAGAGGCCGTGACGCGCATCGCTGCGCAGGCTGGGGCGGAGAAGGACGACGCGGTGCTCGTCGTCGCGGGCAAGGCTTCGGTCGTCGCGGCTTCGTTGGGCGCGCTGCGGAACGAGGTGGCGCGGCGCGAGAAGTTAATCAAGGCGAACACGTTCGCGCCGCTGTGGGTGACCGAGTTCCCGATGTTCGAGCACAACGAGGAGGACGGCCGCTACTACGCGATGCACCACCCCTTCACGTCGCCCGTGGACGAAGACCTCGTGAAGTTTGAGCGCGCCGTCGAGGGCGGCGAGACGCATCTGTTCGGCGAGATACGCGCGAAGGCGTACGACGCGGTCGTCAACGGCATCGAGGTCGCGGGCGGCTCGATCAGAATCCACCGGCGCGACGTGCAGCGGCTCGTCTTCAAGGCGCTGGGCCTGACGGAGGAGAAGGCGCGCGAGCGCTTCGGCTTCTTCCTCGACGCGCTTGAGTACGGCACGCCGCCGCACGGCGGCATCGCCGCGGGCATCGAGCGCACGCTGATGGCCCTGACGGGCATCGAGAACATACGCGACCTGATGGCCTTCCCCAAGACGGCCTCGGCCGCCGACCTCATGATCGACGCCCCCGGCCCCATCGACAACCACCAGCTCGACGAGCTGTACATCCGCGTCGTCGAGGAGTGAAGGCGAACAATGGTTGACGACAGAGATCGCTCCTTGCGCGAGCACCTGCTCTACCTTCTGCGCGGCGGCGGCGCGCACATAACGTTTGAAGAGGCGTTGAAAGACTTCCCCTTCGGACTCGTCAACGCGCGGGCCGCGGGCGTGCCGTACACGCCGTGGCATCTGCTCGAACACATGCGCATCGCGCAGTGGGACATTCTTGAGTTCAGCCGCTCGGCCGCGCACGTCTCGCCCGACTGGCCGGACGGCTACTGGCCCGACAAGACGAAAGAGGCAAGCGAGGACGATTGGCGCCGCAGTATCGAGAGTTTTCAAGCAGACCTGCGCGTGTTGGAAGCGCTGGTCGAAGACGAAGCTAACGACCTCCACGCGCGCATCCCGCACGGCGACGGGCAGACGCTCCTGCGCGAGGCGCTGCTCGTCGCAGACCACAACGCGTATCACCTCGGCGCGCTCGTCACGCTCCGCCGCACCCTCGAAACCTCCGCCGGAGTCCACGCTTGAGTCAGCCGAATAACAGACCCTCCCAGTCAGAGTACCTGTGGACGCTCATCCCGCTCTGCGCGGCCGTCTTCATCGTCGGCGCATACATCATGGCCAACCGCGCGCTCATCACTTGCGAGCAAAGGGGAGAGGTCTGTGACCCGGTAGACATCAGGCCGCTGTTGGACGAGCGCAAGTGGTGCGCGGACGACAAAGCGGACGACAAAAGCTACTACATCAAAAGCCTTCGCCGGTCTGAAGAGAAGGCCGCCGCGGGCGCACAGTCGCAGTCCCCGACAACTACGCCGAGCCCCGCGCCGGAGCAGACGCCTTCGCCGAGCCCGACGCCCTCGGTCAAGGTCACGGCCGAGACCGAAGGGCCTGCGCAGCAGGTGACGGTACAGGTCAAGCTCCCGCCCGTGGCCCCGACCCCGCCGCCGGACGCGCCTACGTTGGAGGAGCGTCGAGTCGCGGTCTACTCCGCCCGGCTCCCGTGGCTGCTCCTCTACGCGGTAGGCGTCGTCACGAACTTGTTCGCTCTCTTCACGGCGCTGTACATCGTCTGGGCGTCACTTCGGGACTTCGGTACAAGCGGGAGGGTCTGGACGCTGGCGGCCGTCCTCGTCGCCGGGTTTCTGTCGGGCCTCATCCCGTGGCTCTTAGCCACGAAGGAGCACATGCCCGTGCTCGTGCCGCTGGTCGATTGCCTCTTGGACACCGACGTGTCCGGCGCGCTCAAAGTCATCATGGTCGGCAACGGGTTCTCGTTGGGCGTCTCGGCCGTGGCGGTGCTGGCGAGTTGCGCCGCACTCTGGCCGGTCGCGAAGCCGTGCGCGGAGGCCGTCGCCGAGATAGCCAGGCGCATGAGCTACCTGCGCGCGCTCCTCTACGTCGGGATGATAGCGCTGGTGGCGAGCGTCCTGAGGCTGACCGCGCTCTTCCACTGGGCGCTCTCTTTCCTGCCGTCAGACGACCGCGCCGCGCCGCTGGTCGCGCGCGTCACGTCGAACGTGACCTCGGGCGAGGCCGCCGCCTACACGCTCCTGCTGGCCGCCATCTACGTGCCTGCGGCCCTCGTCCTGCGCCACCGCGCGCTCTCTCTCGTCCCGCCGAAGGAGAAGAGAGTCAGGAAATCGAAGGACGGCAAAGAAGAGCGGACGCTGAGCGGCGACGAGTGGCTCGAAGAGAACGGCCTGAGCGTGACGGGCTCGCCCAAGGAGATTCTGCCGAAACCGGCGGCGATACTCGCGCCGCTGCTCGTCGGCTCGGTCGGCGACCTGCTGAAGGTACTGGGCTCGATCTAGCGATGGACGCGGCGGCCGCCATCATCCTGCGGGGCGCGCTGCGCGAGGAGATGTTCGCGCACGCGCGCGGGTGCGCGCCGGAGGAGTGCTGCGGGTTGCTCGGCGGAGAAGGGAATCGCGCCGCAACCGTCTACCCCCTGCGCAACGTCGCGCCGCGCCCGGAGGTCGCGTACGAGGCCGCGCCCGAGGAGTTGTTCGAGGCGCAGCGGAGCATGCGCGCGCGCGGCGAGGCGCTGGTCGGCGTCTACCACTCGCACCCGCGCTCGGCCGACCCCGAGCCCTCTCGGACGGACGTGCGGCTCGCCTTTTACCCTGACGCTTTCTACTTCATAATTGGCTTCGATGAAGACGGAAGCGGCGTCCTGCGCGCCTTCCGCATCTCGGAGAGGGAGGGACGTTGTGAGCCCGCGCCCTTCCACGTCGAAGGTTGAAGGAGAACTCGCGCCCCGCGCGTAACGTAAGAGCAGACATGACGGATAAGAGGAGCAAGTACGACACCGACCCGCTCGACCCGGACTTCGTGCGGCGCACGGAGGAGAACCTTTGGGGGGCCACGCGCCCGCAGCGCCCCGAGTATACGGAGCCGCTCGCCCCGCCTTCCGTCACGGAGGAGCCGACGCGCCGCTTCGACGAGCAGACGGCCGACTCGTACCCCTCGGTCTTCGTCCCGCCCACGTACCAGCCGCCGCGCGCGCCGCAGGCGCAGCCGTTCACGACCTTCGGCGCGGACCAGCACCAGCCGCCCGCGACTACGTCGGCGCCGACG
>CAXTSK010000253.1:4832-7573 GCA_964246655.1 uncultured Pyrinomonadaceae bacterium | reverse complement strand
GTCTTCCACGCCGAGGCCCGGGAGACGAAGTAAGGCTAATGAGGCTTTTGACTCGAACGGCATTCGCGCTCGTCCTCCTTCTCGCCGCCGCCATCGGCGCGCAGGCGCAGGAGAAGGACGAGTCCGCGTCCTCTTCGTTCGGCGACGGCTTCAGGCTGAAGGGTCTGGACGGGAAGTTCTACGACACTTCGGAGATGAAGGGCGACGTGCTCGTCGTCTCGTTCGGCGCGACGTGGTGCGTGCCGTGCGCGTGGGAGCAGGTCGCGGTCGAGGAGCTGAAGGTCGAGTACGCGGGCAAACCCGTCCGCTTCCTCTGGATCAGCATCGAGAACCCGAAGGCCGTCTCGAATAACGTCCTGCGCCACTACGTGAAGGAGCGTCGGATGACCGTGCCCGTCCTGCGCGACCCGGGCGGCGTGGCCCTCGCCCAGTACGAGAAGACCGGCAACCGCGTCCCCGTCGTCGTCTTCTTCGACGCGGAAGGACATCCGAGCGGCACGGCACACCAGGGCATGCCGCAGGACATCACCGTCTACAAACAGTTGGTGCGCGAGCGCGTCAACGCGCTCCTCGCCGCGCGCCCCGGCGGCGGGGCCGGGGGCAGATAACCGGAAGAGTTGGACACGATGAACCTGACCTTAGCAGCCATACAGCCGTCCGCGCCCGACGTGAACTTCGGGATACTCATGCCCGAGCTGATCCTCGCGGTCGCGGGCGTCGTCGTCATGCTCGTGGACGCCTTCACGCGGCGGACGGCGCAGCGTTGGGTGACGGGCGGCCTCTCGCTCGCGGGGCTCGGCGGCGCGGCCGTGGCCACCGTCTGGCTGTGGGAGAACGCCGGGGCCGTCCAGCCGACGACGCAGCCGTGGGGCGGCATGATCGCCCTCGACCCTCTGCGGCTCTCCTTCACGCTGGTCTTCATCGTCGTCGCCGCGCTGACGGTGCTCGTCTCGATGATCTGGGTCGAGTGGGAGGGCCTGCCCGCGGGCGAGTTCCACACGCTGCTTCTGTTCGCCACGGTCGGCATGATGCTGATGGCGGCGGGCAACGACCTCGTGATGATCTTCCTCGGGCTGGAAATCCTCTCCATCGCGACCTACGTGATGGCGGGCTTCCGCCGCAGCGACGTGCGCTCGAACGAGTCGTCACTCAAGTATTTCATCCTCGGCTCGTTCTCTTCGGCTTTCCTGCTTTTCGGCATCGCGCTCGTCTACGGCGCGACGGCGAAGGCGATCCCGGGCGGCGTGCTGGCCGGCACGACGAACCTCTCCGTCATCGCCGAGCGCATCAACGACAGCCTCTACCCGCCGCTCCTCTTCGCGGGCGCGGCGATGCTCCTGATCGGGTTCGGCTTCAAGGTCGCGCTCGCGCCCTTCCACGTCTGGACGCCCGACGTGTACGAGGGCGCGCCGACGCCCGTCACGGCCTTCATGGCCGCCGGGCCGAAGGCCGCGGGCTTCGCCGCCTTCATGCGCGTCTTCCTCTTCGCCTTCCCTTTGGTCGCGGCCGCAGCGACGGCGAAGTCCGCCACGGGCGCGCAGCTCCACTCGGCGTGGCTCGACGCCCTGTGGCTGCTGGCGATTTTGACGATGAGCGTCGGGAACGTCGTCGCGCTTGTGCAGACGAACGTCAAGCGGATGCTGGCCTATTCGTCCATCGCGCACGCGGGTTACGCGCTCGTCGGGTTCGTGGCGGCGGGCGCGGCCGTTGACACCACGCGGCGCGACGACGCGGTGGCGGCGGTCGTCTTCTACCTGCTCGTCTACGCCGTGATGAACCTCGGCGCCTTCGCCGTCGTCACGCTCATCGCGCGCAGCGGCGACCGGCGCACAGACGTGGAGGACTACCGCGGCATCGGCTTCCAGTCGCCCGCGCTCTCGCTCTCGCTCTCGCTCTTCCTTCTGAGCCTTTTGGGAGTCCCTTTAACGGCCGGGTTCATGGGCAAGGTGGTGGTCTTCAGCGCGGCCCTGGCCGAAGGGTATCGTTGGCTCGTCATCATCGGCGTGCTAAACACGGCGATTTCTGTATACTATTACCTGCGCCTGGTCGTCGTGATGTTCTTCCGCGAGCGCACGACGGAGTGGCGCTCGCCGCGCATACCGGCGAGCCTGGCGCTGGCTCTGGTGCTGACCGTGGGCGGCGTGCTCTACCTCGGGCTCTTCCCCAACGGCGTCATCAACGCCTTCCGCGCCGCGCGGTGGCGCGGCACCGCTTCCTTCCGCGGCCCCCGACGCCGTCACCCCCGACGGGGCGGCCCGGGACGCGCGGGCCGCCCCTTCGGGTTTTTTGCTTTGCACGCGAGCACTATCAGGATGAGAGCTGCGGCCGAGACCGCACAAACTTTCACGGCGACCGAAGCGGGCGCCGCCGCGCCGCCGCGCCCCGGCTCGGTCGAGGCTTTAGTGGCAGAAGTCCGCGAGAGGATGAGCGACGACTGGCCGCCGCGCGTCTATCGCGAGCGCATCCTTCCCCTGCGCACGCGCGCCCATTCCGTGCCGGCCGCCGCGAAGAACGCTGCGGTCGAGGTGCAGCACACGCTCCTCGGCATCGAGCTGAAGGTCGGACGCCGCCGCGTCTCGTGCCCCGACTTCGCCACGGCGCGTTACCTCTCGGTCTTCGCGCGTGCGGGCGTCGCCCAAGTGGCGGTGCCTTACGACATCACCAAAATCTCAAGGCTCGCCGACGACTTGGAGTCGGCGTGGCAGCGGACGCTGCTGCTGGCCGACCACTTGACCGAGGGG
>CAXTSK010000253.1:3581-4822 GCA_964246655.1 uncultured Pyrinomonadaceae bacterium | reverse complement strand
CCTCTCGCGGACTTCTGCCACTAAAGCCTCGACCGAGCCGGGGCGCGGCGGCGCTCAAGGAAGTCAGGCGCGAGATCGAAGAGGCGGGCGCGGGCACGGCCGTCCCCGTCTTCAACCAGAACACCAAACAGCGCGCGCCGCGCATCTAAAATACGGACCAGGGGGTTTGAGACCTTTTCAAGATGACTTCACAGACGACCCAGCACGCCCCGGAGGAACCGCTCGACTCGCTCCCCTTCCCTTTCAGCCAGCGCCCCTACTGCCCGTACGAGCCGTTCGAGAAGCGGATTAAGAGTATCCGCGTCCTTGTCATCAACGACCTCCTGCGCGACGAGTCCGACCTCTCGGACGCCGCGCGCCGCGAGTGGGGCGAATCGGCCGCGTCGAAGTTGGAGCGCGAGCGCTACATCTCGGGGCTCGCCCTCGACAACATCGTCAACAACATCAAGCGGCTCGTCGAAGAGCCCGAGGTGCACGTCGCGCACCTCTCCGAGGCGGTCGAGGCCGCGGAAGAGTTTCAACCCGAGGCCATCGTGCTGAGCGGGACTCTGTCGGACTTCGACTACTACAACCCCGAGCTGCTCCGGCGCTTCGGCGCGTGGGCGGTGAAGACGACGACGCCCATCCTCGGCATCTGCGGCGGGCACCAGCTCATCGGCCTCTGCTTCGGCGTGCCCTGCGTCACGCTCGACGATAAGGAGCCGGGCGAGCAGCGCGTCGGCCGCAACTTCGAGTACCAGTACCGCTTCATCCGCATCACCGAGCCCAACGACCCCATCTTCCGCGGCATCCACGAGCGCGAGGCCGGCGTCTGGCAGGACTACACGACCGAGGGACGCAACCTCCGTGTCTGGCAGAACCACGGGCTACAGCTCCCGCGGCTGCCCGAGGGCTTCAAGCTGCTGGCGACCTCGTACCTGTGCCGCAACCAGATGATGGTCAAGCGCGCCGACGGGCAGCTCATCTACACCGTACAGTTCCACCTCGAAAAATCGTTTCAAGACTTGACGCGCAACCTCCAGCGCATCAACCCGAACCTCGCGCCCGAGGAGCGCAAGCGCCTGCTGCGCGAGGAGGCGAGCGCGCGCACGCTCTGGGCTCACCCCAACGAGTCGCGCGACGGCCGCCTGCTCTTCGAGAACTTCATGATACTCGCGCTCGAACACAACCGCCGCGCGTCGTAAGAAGAAATAACCACAGAGACACAGAGGCACGGCTTTGAAGTTATATCGCTTCAAAGC
>CAXTSK010000253.1:0-3571 GCA_964246655.1 uncultured Pyrinomonadaceae bacterium | reverse complement strand
ATTCAAAAAACAAACCCCCCCGCCCCCCCCGCCCCCGCGCTTTTTATTTAATCCCCCCCCCCCCCCCCGCCTCTGTGTCTCTGTGGTTATTTCTTAAGTGCGGGCTAGTCCTTCCACTCGTCGGGGACGTTCTCGATGGTCAGCTCCATGAGGCGGTCAACGACCGATTTGAGGTCGTTCGTCTCGCCGAAGACCCGGCGCTGTTCGTCGGCGGAGGTGCCGCGTTCGAGGATGGTGTGGATGTGCTCGACCTCCTTGCGCGACTCCAACTCGTCGAGCACGGGGTCTACGAAATCGAGCAGCTCGCGGATGAGATCGCGCGCGGGCACCTCCTTCTGCTTGCCAAGGTCGAGGAGCTTGCCGTCGAGCCCGTAACGGACGGCCCGCCACTTGTTCTCCTGGATGAGCATGCGGCGGTAGAGGCGGAAGCCGAGGTTCTTCTCGATCAGCTTGTCGAGCCGCGCGACGATGGCTTGGAAGAGCGCGGTGATGGCGACCGTGTCGTCCACGCGCGTCGGGATGTCGCAGATGCGGAACTCAAGGGTCGGGAAGAACGGGTGCGGGCGCACGTCCCACCAGATCTTCTTCGGGCCGCTGATGCAGTTGGTGTCGAGCAGGAACTTGACGTAGCGCTCGTACGACGCGTACGTGTCGAAGTGGTCGGGGATGTCCGTGCGCGGGAACTTCTTGAAGACCTCGCAGCGGTACGACTTGAGCCCCGAGTCGATGCCAAGCCAGTAGGGCGACGAGGTCGAGAGCGCGAGGACGTGCGGCAGGAAGTAACGCGCCGCGTTCATGATGTGGATCTGCCGGTCGCGGTCGGGGATGCCGACGTGGACGTGCATGCCGAAGATGAGCAGCGAGCGCGCGACCATCTGAAGCTCTTCGATGAGGAGCTTGTAGTGCGGGTCGTCGTAGATGTCCTGCGCCGTCCACTGCGAGATGGGGTGGGTCGAGGCCGCGACGATGGCGAGCCCCTGCTTGCGCGCGAGCCCGGAGACGATGGAGCGCAGCCGCGTGATGTCGCGGCGCGCCTCCTGGATGTTGCGACAGATGCCCGTGCCGACCTCGATCTGCGCCTGAATCATCTCGGGCTTGACCTGCTCGCCCAGCAGCATCTTGCCCTCGTCGAGCATCTCCGCGACGCGCGAGCGCAACTCTCGCGTCTGCGGGTCAACGATCTGGAACTCCTCCTCGATCCCTAAGGTGTATCGTTCTTCCGACATCGGGAAGTTTCTCCTCGTCCGAAGCGCGTCGGGTGCGCGGCTACTTATCCTTGAGCGCCGATTCGAGGTGCGCGCGGTCTTCCTCGGAGAGCCCCTGGAAGGTCACGCCCACGCCGCGGCCCGGGTTGCTGTAGACGACCTCGCCGTTGCAGACCACGTCGCGCCCTTCGAGCGGCAGGCGCAGCGTGAGCAGGGAGCCCTCGGGGATTTCGGCCTGCGTGTTCATGTAGAGGCCGCCGGGGCTGATGTCCTGCGAGCTGGCGACGCCCGTCAGGTCGGCGCCGTTGTAGAACACGTCGATGATGAGCCGCGAGCGCTCGAAGCGCCTGCGCTCCTCGAACGGCTCCTGGCTGTTGACGAAATTCATCGTTGGTAGACTCCTGCGCTGTCGGGAGTTTTCAAACTTACGCGCTGCGTCTTGCTTAACTCTTCCGGTCGATGATGAAGGTCGGCACCATCCCGCCGCCCGCCGTGACGTTCGCCAGCTCGTTCGACGACAAGCGCGTGAAGGCCGAGCCGACACGCCCGTTGAAGAGCATCGGGTCGAGGTCTACGAGCTGCTCGGCGTAGACAATCGAGCCGTCTTCGGCCAGCGCCGGGAAGGTCTCGCGCGCCGTCGGGACGCGCTCCTGCACGAGGTAGTCGCCGTTGGCGAGCGCCACCTGAATCGCCTCGTCCCACTCCGCCCCGCTTGAGTTCCAGCCGATGTAGATGCCGTGCCCGCCGTAGTCGTCGTTGGGCTTCAGCACCAGCCTGCCGCTGTTGCGGCGGACGTAGTCGAGCAGGTCTACGTCCGCGCCGTCCTTCTCGGTCTTCCCCTCGCGCACCTTGCGCGTCCAGGGGACGTGTCGGCGGATAGCCTCCAACTCTTCGCCCGTGAAGAGGAGCGAGTAACGCTCGTCGGTGAGGATGGCGAAGAGCGCCTTCTTGTGAATCAGCTTCGAGCGGAAGTTGTTGACCATGCAGACGGCGCCCGCGCGGTAGGCGTCGAGCAGCGCCGGGTGCTCGCTCATGATGGGCAGGTACTCGTTGACGAGCAAGCGCTTGTAGACAATATCGATCTCGAACTCGCCGCAGCGCAGGCGCCCGCCCGAGAACTCAAGCTCGTCGGGAGAGCAGATGGCCGACGGGTGACCTACGGACTCGAAATACTCCTTGAAGAGCTCGAACTCCTTCTGCGTCGGGAGACCTTTGAGGTCTACGATGGCGATGGAGGGTTTCTCTTTAGCGTCGCCGCCCGCGTACTCGCGGTAGGCTTCGAGCAGCGTCTCCAACAGCAGCGGGCGGCCGTTGAAGGTGCGTAGCGTGTAGCGCTTCGCGAAGCGGCGCATGACGGGCAGGCCCGAGAAGATTTCGTAAGCAGCGTCGGCGTAGGCGATGCCGGCCGGGCTCTCGCCGTTCAGCTCGACGAAGCTGTAGGCTTCCGTGGTCAGGAACGAGTCGAGTCGCGCGGTGGGAGAGACGGCGCGGTAGCCGGGGTCGATGCGCACCAGCTCGCGCTCGATTTCGGTGACGCCGAGCTCGTCGACAAGCGACTCGTCCTCGACCGCCGCGTCCTTCACCTTCTGGATCGCCGACCAGACCGTCTCGCAGATGCGTGTCACGCGCGCGAAGTCGCCTTCCGTCACGAAGTGCGGGCGCAGGTAGGGCGACAGGCGGCGGCCGCCGAAGATGAGCTTCGCGCGCTCCAGCCCCTCGTCGAGCATCCGGCGCGAGGACTCGGCGACCTCGCCGTCCTGTAGGAGTTGATGGTAGAACTCGACGGCCTCTTGCAGCATGGCTGTTTGAGCGCTTCCCTGTCTGGATTGAACGAGCGGCGGGACAAGAGTAGCACAGATGCGGGCGGGTTTGGAAAACTAACGCTGCGGCTCGGCGGCCGGGGCGGGCGCGAAGTTGACCTTCAGCCGCTTGCCACCGCGGACGAGGCCGAAGACGGCGGGCGCGGTCTCCGGCGTGGAGGTCAGTTGGCGCAGCTCGAAGCGCCAGACGGGCGAGCCGTTGACCGTCTCGATCACGTCGCCGGGCAGCAGCCCGGCGGCCCACGCGGTGCTCTCGGGCCGGACGGCGACGACGAGCAGTCCGCCCTGCGCGCCGAGCGGCGCCGCGCTGCGCGGAGAGAGCCCGATGGCGTGCAGGCCGTACCTCTTCAGACGCCTCGTCACGTCATCGCCGCCGCGGTTCAGGGCCTGCGGCCCGAAGAGCACGGGCGCCGCGTCCACGCTGAAGAGGTGCGCGTCGCCGAGCCTCTGCCTCGTCAGTTCGAGCTGTTCGCGGAGCCGCGCGGCGCGACCCTCGGCGGCGACGAGGCGCTGCCGGCGACGCGCGTCCGCCCGGTCGGCGGGACG
>CAXTSK010000252.1:0-7584 GCA_964246655.1 uncultured Pyrinomonadaceae bacterium | reverse complement strand
TGAAGACCGGCGTGCTGATGCGTGAAGGCAAGGTCATCGTGCCCCTCGCCTTCAGCGGCACGTACAACCTATTCGGCAACTGCCAGAACCTCCGCGGCACGGCCGAGGCGGGACTCGACTTCCGCTTCGCACCCGAAGAGCAGACGCTCTACGGCCAGCTCAACGTCGCGGGCGTCAACGTCGAAGGCATGTCGCCCGTCCTCAGCGGCTTCGTCACGGCCTTCGTCCAGGGGGCCATCAACCAGCGCGTCAACCCGCTCGTGCTGATGCGCGGCC
Organism: uncultured Pyrinomonadaceae bacterium; assembly: GCA_964246655.1. Classification (GTDB taxonomy): domain Bacteria; phylum Acidobacteriota; class Blastocatellia; order Pyrinomonadales; family Pyrinomonadaceae; genus QHXN01. The sequence continues at coordinate 7,308 of CAXTSK010000252.1, read as the reverse complement.
AACAACTAACCCTTGCCATTCCCATCCAGGCCGCGGGCGGCACCCTCCAGGCCCACACCCGCGAAGTCCACGAAGAGGCCAAAGACGGCAAACTCCGCCTCCTCGTCACCTACGACTTCAAAGGCGCCAAGGGCGGGCAGTAAGAGGGCAGTAGCAGACATTAAAGGGCGGAGTTCGGGGGAAGTATTCCCCGAACTCCGCCCTCAACTTCTTCACGCCCCCTCTACGGTGTCGCCACTGACGATTGGGCTTCCGCTTCTCTACTCTTCGGCTGGCTCCAAGCCGCTGATGGCGGGGCCGTTGAGGACGTGGCCGTCTGTTGGGTCGAAGCGGGAGCCGTGGCAGGGACAGTCCCAGCTTCGCTCTTTGTCGTTGAAGGCGACGACGCAGCCGAGGTGTGTGCAGACGGCGGAGAACTCGTGGAGCGCGCCCGTGTCGTCGCGGTAGAGGGCCGCCTTCGAGAGGCCACGGCGCATGATGGCGCCGGTGCCGGGGGCGACTTCGTCGGGCGTTGAGACTTCGCCGCCGGTCAAATAATCAGCGTACTGCACGGCGACGTTGAGGTTCTCGCGCGCGTACTCGGCGCCCGCGCGGAGGGAGAGGCGCGAGGGGTCGTAGAGGGTCGCCCAGGCGTTGTCGCGCCCGAGGATTAAGTCACGAATCAGCATGCCGGCGATGGTGCCGTGCGTCATACCGTTGCCGGAGTCGCCCGTGGCGATGTAGACGTTGTCGGCGTCGCCGGGGTTGCGGCCGATGAAGGCGAGGCCGTCCACCGACTCCATCACCTGACCCGACCAGCGGTACTCGAACGACTCGACCGCGGGGAAGCGCTTGCGCGTCCACTCTTCCAGGCGACGGAAGCGCTCGTCGAAGTCCTCGGCCTGTCCCGTCTTGTGATCCTCGCCGCCGACGATGAGCACGTCGTGCGCGTCATCAACCGACTGCAAGCGCACGTAGTGGTAGGGGTCTTCCGTGTCCCACAAAAGCATCCGCGGCACAGACCCACGGGCCACGCGCGCGCCGACGACGTAGGTGCGGTAGGGCGCCTGCTTGGTGTGGATGGAGACGAGGTCGTTGACCGGCGTGTTGGTGGCGACGACGACCGCGCCCGCCGTCACGACGTGACCTGCCGAAGTGTTGACGCGCGCCGTCTCGCCGTCGCCCTCGATCTTGTCGGCGTGCGTGTTCGTGTGCAGCCGCCCGCCGAGGTTCGTGAAGGCACGCGCCAGGCCCGACATGTACTTGAGGATGTGGAACTGCCCCTGGTAAGGGAAGTGGAGCGCGGCGCCGAAGTCATAGGCGTCGTAAGGGAGGCGCTCGACGTACTTGATCTCCGTCAACCCGCAGCGGTGCGCGGCGCGCAGCTCTTGGCCGAGCTGTTCGGTTGACTGGCCCGGGCCGACGCAGAGGTAGCCGTCGAGTCTCGCGAAGTCGCAGTCGATACCTTCACGTTCGACTATCTCTTCGATCTGATCGACGGCCGCGGTGTGGCTCTCGGCGGCGAGGCGCGCGCCGCGCGCGCCGTGCAAACGCTCAAGCTCGTAGTAGCGGTCGTCTAACGCGTTGACGAGGTGCGCGGTCGTGCGCGCCGTCTCGCCGCCCGCCACGGGGCCGTCGTCTAAAACGACGACCGAGCGCCCCTCGCGCGCGAGCAGGTAGCCGACCGTCAGCCCGGCAATCCCCGCGCCCACGACGCACACGTCCGCGCTCGCCTCGTGTGCGAGCTGCCCGAACTCCGGCACGTCGCCCGTCGCCATCCACACGGAAGTCGTCCGCCCTGAATCGCTCTCCATAGCTTCCCCCTCGCAAGTTGTGTCAGCCGATCTGGATTTTGATTAGAAGTTAGCACCGGCGCATGGCGCGCGCAATACCTTCGCACGGGACCGCCGGCCGGTCGGCTACGAAATTTTGGAGGGGGAATAAGAAAGTTTGAAGAAGGGCGTGGGCGTCCCGCGCGGTTTGTGCTAAAGTCCGGCGCGCGCAGAGTTGGCCCCAACGTTGCGTCTTCCGTCCGCATGCCCCGGGTTCGTGTCGAGACGTGAGGCCGAATCCTTTCCCACCGTCACACGCCTGACGCGCCTCCACTCGCGGCGCGAGAGCCAAAGGTTCGTACGTTGCTTCGCCGTCCGCGCGCGCCTCGCACGCCGACGACTTTGAAGAGGCAGCGCGATGGCCGGATGAGACCGGCTCAGCTCCCCGCCAGTCACAAGGAGAGTCACACCATGTTCGAGAGGAAAAATAGCTCCCGCCTTCTGCACACGCTTCTCGCCGTGGCCTTCTGCCTGTCCCTGGGCGCGAACGCTTCGGCGCAGTCCACGGCGACCCTCCAGGGCACCGTGACCGACCCGCAGGGCGCGGTCGTCGGCAACGCGAAAGTCACCGTGCGCAACCGCGAGACCGGCGCCGAGCGCACCGCCGAGACCGACGAGGCGGGCGGCTACCAGTTCGCCTCGCTCCAGCCCGGCGATTACTGATTCTAGGTGCAGTCGCAATGCTTCCAGTCTCAAGTCGTCAGCAGCGTCTCGCTCGAAGTCGCGCGCACCGTCGTGCAGAACTTCCAGTTGACCGTGGGGAACGTCTCGCAGACCGTGACGGTCGTCTCCGACGCTCCCGTCATCGAGTCGGCGACCACCTCGGTCGGCACCGTCATCAACGAGCGCACCGTCCAGAACATTCCCCTGAACGGACGCCACTTCGTAGACCTTGGCCTGCTCATCCCCGGCTCGGTCGCGCCGCCGCAGAACGGCTTCCTGACGGCGCCGCTGCGCGGGCAGGGCTCGTTCGCCTTCAACACCGCGGGCAACCGCGAGGACACGGTCAACTTCCAGATCAACGGCATCAACCTCAACGACATGGTGCAGAACCAGATCACCTTCCAGCCGTCGATCAACACCGTCGCCGAGTTCAAGGCCGACAACTCGACCTTCAGCGCCGAGTACGGGCGCAACTCCGGCGCGGTCGTCAACATCCTCACGCGCTCGGGCAAGAACGAATGGCACGGCGAGCTGTTCGAGTTCCTGCGCAACGAAGCGCTCGACGCGCGCAACCTCTTCAACTCGACGCTGGCGCACCCGCCGCCCTTCAAGCGCAACCAGTTCGGCGGCAACCTCGGCGGCCCCGTCATGAAGGACAAGGCGTTCTTCTTCTTCTCCTACGAAGGCTTGCGCCAGCGGCAGGGGTTGAGCTTCAACACGGTCGTCCTCGACGCGACGCAGCGCGCGGGCGTGACCGACACGACCTCGCGCCGCCTGCTCGACTTCATCCCGCTCGCCAACTCCGGCCCGAACCGCTTCATCGGCTCGGGCACGGCCCCCGTGGACATCGACCAGTGGACGGGCGACGTGAGCTTTAACCTCACGAAAGCTGACACCGTCCACGCCTACTACGCCTTCCAGCGCGACCTGCGCCGCGAGCCGAACCTACAGGGCAGCAGCGTCCCCGGCTTCGGCGACACGCGCCGGTCGCGCCGCCAGATCTTCACGCTCAACGAGACGCACATGTTCGGCCCCAACCTCGTCAACGAGGCGCGCTTCGGCCTCAACCGCATCCACATCACCTTCACGCCGAACTCGCTCCTCAACCCGACCGAGTTCGGCATCAACGTCGGCCACAGTCAGGAGATCGGCCTGCCGCAGATTACCGTCGGCGGCACGGGCATCAACATCGGTGGCCCGCAGAACTTCCCGCAGGGGCGCTCGGACACGACCTTCGTCACGTCCGACACCTTGAGCTACCTGCGCGGCAACCACTCCTTCAAGTTCGGCGGCGAGTTCCGGCGCTTCTACAACAACAACTTCACGCTCGACCCGGGCACCTTCGGCTTCGGCAGCGTCGCGGCCTTCCAGACCGGGCAGGGCAACGCCTTCGCGATCACGCTCGGCGACCGCGGAAGCAGTATCGGCACGGGCGCGCTCGGCTTCTTCGTGCAGGACAACTACAAGGCGCGCCCCGGTCTGACGCTCGAACTCGGCCTGCGCTACGACTGGAACATGACGCCGACCGAGCGCTTCGACCGCTTCGTCGTCTTCGACCCCGCGACCCGCTCGCTCGTCCGCGTCGGCAGCGGGATAGGCGAGGTCTACCGGCAGAACGCGCAGAACATACAGCCGCGCGTCGGCCTCTCCTGGGACCCGTTCGGGGACGGGAAGACTTCCGTGCGGACGGCCTACGCCATCATGGTTGACCAGCCGGTGACGAACACCGTCACGGGGCCGACCGCCAACCCGCCGCTCGCCACGCCCCTCACCTTCAACGGCAACATCCGCCTGACGAACGCGGCGGTCGTGGCCGCCTCCGCCGGCCTCGCGCCGAACACCATCGACCACGACTTCCACAACGCCTACGTCCAGTCGTGGAACCTGAACGTGCAGCGCGCCCTCACGCCCACGCTCGGCGTGATGCTCGGCTACTTCGGCTCGAAGGGGACGCACCTGCGCATCTCGCGCAACATTAATCAGTTCGTCAACGGCGTCCGGCCGTTCCCGCGGCTGTCGCTGTCGAGCCCGATCCTGCCCGACGCCCTGCTCGGCAACATCACGCAGATCGAGAGCACGGCCAACTCCAGCTACAACGCCCTGTGGGCGACGGCCGACAAGCGGCTCGCGCGCCACTTCCAGTTCAACGCCTCCTACACTTGGTCGAAGTCCATCGACTACAACTCGCTCAACTCGCAGGGCGTCGTCGTGCAGGACAGCTACAACCTGCGGGGCGACCGCGGGCTGTCGGATTACGACGCGCGCCACCGCTTCGTCATCAGCGGACTCTACGAGCTGCCGTGGCGCGGCAACCAGCTCGTCGAGGGCTGGCAGTTCGGCACCGTCTTCCAGGTGCAGAGCGGCAACCCCATCAACATCCTCGCCGGCAACCCGCTCGGCTTCACGTCCGCGACCAACGTCAACCCGAACGTCGGCGCCGGTAACGGCATCGCGACTTTCACCGGCCTCGGCACCGTGCGCCCCGACCTCGCCGGCCCCGTCAACGTCCTGGGCAACATCGGCCAGTGGTTCACGAACACCGTGTGCGACCCGGGCGCCCCGGCCGGATGTTCCGCGGGCACGGCCTTCGCTCTGCCCATCACGTCCACGGCGATCTCGAACGTCGGCACCACCGCGACGCGTGTCAACACGTATCACTTCGGGAGCCTCGGCCGGAACGTCATCATCGGCCCCGGCTTCAACAACGTGGACTTCTCGGTCATCAAGAACACGAAACTGACCGAGGCCGTGCGCGTGCAGTTCCGCGCAGAGTTCTTCGACCTCTTCAACCACGCCAACCTCGGCCAGCCCGGCCCGGGCGCGGCCGGCCGCACCGCGCAGGTCGGCAGCGCGAGCTTCGGCGTCATCACCAACACGCGCTTCCCGACCGGCGACTCCGGCTCCTCGCGCCAGATACAGTTCGCCCTCAAGCTCCTCTTCTGAGAGTCGAGAGATAGGAAGAGAGTTAGACACAGAGACACGGAGACACAGCTTGAAGAGGATTACTCAACAAGCAGTGTCTCCGTGTCTCTGTGTTGAATCCTTCTTGACCTAATTTGTTGGGCTGCCCAATTTTTTCGCCTCGCAGGTATTTCCGCACGCCCCCGCCGCGCTGTCCCCGTATCACCGCAAAAGGCCGCTTCCCCGACGGCGGCCTCGTCGTCGTCTCTTCCAGGGGAGCAAACGAGTCATGGGTAGGAAATTGAAACTCTTCGTCGCGGCCTTCTTCCTCGCCGCGGGCGTGGGGTGGCTCCTGTTCGCCGCCTCCACGACAAAAGCCACGCGCACCAACCAGACCTTCTCTGCTGCCTTCCAGCGCAAAGTTCTGGAGATGGCGCCCGAGGCTCCCTTCGAGCTGCGGCTGTTCGAGACGGCCGTCAAGACCAACTCCAAGGGCGAGATCATCACGGGGCCGACGAGCGACCCCGTCAAGAACATCGTCGGCGCCGAGAGCGCGGGCGTGCGCGCCGGGCTTGAGCGCTTCACGAAAATCATGTACGGCGCGAGCTACATCGACGGCCGCCCCGACCCCGGCACGCGCATCGACCCGAACAACCCGCGGGTCAAGAGCGGCAACCAGTACTGGCCGCACCGCAACCAGCCCTTCCGCAGCCAGCCGCGCGCGTTGGCGCTTTCGCAGGACGGGAAGAAGCTCTACGTCACTCTGCCCGGCCGCGAGGGCTACCCCGACTGGCGCGTCGCCGTCGTGGACACCAACAGCCGTCAGGTCGCGCGCTGGATCGACCTCCGCCCCGCGGGCGAGTCGAAGGGCTTGCGCCCCATCGGCGTCAAGGCCGCGCCGGTTAATACTTCTATCAGCCAGTTCCCTTACGTCGTCGTGCTCAACCAGTACGGCAACTTTGCTTCGGTCATCGACGCCTCGACCGACTCGGTCGTCGGCGAGTTCGAGACGGGCTTCTACGGCGAGAAGCTCGTCTTCAACAAGGCGGGCGCGCGCCTCTACATCACCGACCGTTACAAGGACGCCGTCCGCGCCTTCCGCATCGACCAGGGGCCGACGTTCACGCAGCTCGCGGTCATCCCCACCGGCAACACGCAGCTCGAACGCACCAACCCGCGCGACCTCGACATCTCAGCCGACGGTAAGACCTTGTACGTCGCGAACACGCTCGGCCACACCGTCGCCGCCGTCAACATCGACGGCGACGCGAACACTTTGACCAAAGTCATGCCTTTGGGCGGGCTCGCGACGGACGTGAAGATCGCGGGCCGCTGGGGCATCGCCTCGGGGCAGGAGACGAACACGCGCCTGAACGAGCCCGAGTCGGGCCACGGCCTGCCGACGAAGCGCGCCGACAGCGTGGCTATTAAGAACTCGGGCGCGCCGCTCGGCTACACGCCCGTCATGACCGACGCGACGAAGGCCACGACGTTCGACGACATCGGCTCGGAGCTGAACGTCTTCGACACGACGACCAACCGCTTCGTCTTCCGCTACGTGGACGAGGGGCGCGACCAGTCGCAGCTCATCACGCCCGGACAGTTCGTTGACCTCGGCGACCACACGGCCGCCCAAAAAATCATCAAGGGCAGCGGCCCCGAGCAGTTGTTCGTCCGCGGCGACCTCCTCTTCGTCACCTACGCGCACTCGGAACAGGTGCAGGCGTTCCGCATCAACCTCTCGACGGGCGACCCCTCGCAGGTCTTGAAGCCGCTCGGCGTCCAGTACACCGGCGGCGTCACGCCGCAGGGCGTCGAAGTCTCGGCCGACGGTCGAACGGTCTACGTCGCCAACTTTCAAACTGAAGACGTTTCTTTCTTAGAGCGTGTCTAAAAAGTAGGACGGCGAGCTAAGCGCCGCACCATCAGGTTA
>CAXTSK010000251.1:0-7590 GCA_964246655.1 uncultured Pyrinomonadaceae bacterium | reverse complement strand
GCCTGTAGACCGGCGCGGGCGGCGGCAGCGGCGGCGGCACGGCCTGCCGGACGAGCATCGCGTCGAACTGCGTCGTCTCGGCCACCTCGGGCGCGCCGAAGTAGTCGGGCGGGTAGTAGAGCTTCTCGTGCGGCTCAAGCCTGACGATGGTCGCGCGCTGCCCGATGAGCGTCGGGTCGTAATCCTCGCTGACGATCTTTATCCCCGAGACGTTCGAGGCGACGTAGAGCATGCCGCGCAGCGTCGGGACGTAGACGACCGCGACGAGGAAAAGTCCGTGCGCCACGACCGAGAGCGCCACGAGCCGCGACAAAAGCGGCCAGCGCGGCGTTCGGTTAATCTCAAACCTGTCGAAAAGCTCGCTCATTCCTTTGAAAACTCCGCACGCCCGGGTCGCGCGCAAAACACGAAGGATTAGACGCTTGATGTGCCCGCTGCGTTGCGAAAGTTACACAAAAGTTAGCATTACGCGGGCGCTTTCTACAAAGTTCCTGCGGTAAAATCTCTACCCATGACGCGTTCGCGCAAAGGAGACAGGGGGCGCCGTCGCGCCTCCAACGCCGGCCGCAAGGGTAGGCGCGACGACGAACAGCAGGACTTTCGTCAACAACCTTCTCAAACACACTCCGGTGACCGCGGCGGTCAAGACCAACAGTCGCGCACGGCCGCGGCAGAGTCCGCCTCACGCGTCGCCGCGCGACAGTCGCGCACGCGTCCACTGCGCCAGCTCCTCGAAGGCATCGGCGCGCCCGACCCGGCCCCTTTCAAACCCGACCCCTTTCAACTGGAAGCCCTCGCCGCGCTCGAACACGAAGACGTGCTGGTGACGGCCCCGACGGGGAGCGGCAAGACGTGGATCGCGCGCGAGGAGATCAGAAGGTTGTTGGCCGAAGGGAAACGTGCGTGGTACACGAGCCCTTTGAAGGCTCTGACCAACTCGAAGTTCCACGAGTTCACGGCGGAGTTCGGCGAGGAGCAGGTCGGCATCCTCACCGGCGACCGCAAGGAGCGTTCGGACGCGCCGCTCATCGTCGGGACGACCGAGGTCTATCGCAACCAGCTCTTCGACGCGCTACGGCGCGGCGAGCAACTTCAAGCCGACCTCGTCGTCTTGGACGAAGCGCACTACCTCGCCGACGAGGAGCGCGGGCACGTCTGGGAGGAGGCCATCATCCTCACGCCGCCGCGCGTGCGGATGCTCCTGCTCTCGGCCACCGTGGGCCGCGCCGAAGAGTTCGCCGACTGGATCGCCGAAGTGCGCGGACACCCCTGCCGCGTCATCCCCCGACCCGGCGCGCGCCCCGTACCTCTGCGCGCGGCCTTCCTCTTCCCCGACGGGGGCTTGACGCCGCTCTTCGACGAGCGCGGCCACTTCAACAACGAGATCGCGCGCTTCATGCAGACCTCGAAGAGCGAGCGTCAATCCTCGCGCGGACGTTTCCCGCGCGGCCCGCAACGTCGCGCGGGCATGCCCGAGATGCCGCCGTCCATCCTGCTCGCCGCGCTCGGCTCCTACGACCTTCTGCCCGCCATCATCTTCCTGCCCACGCGCCGCCGTTGCGACGAGGCCGCGGCCGAGGCGGCCTACGCACCGCGCCGGGGCGTCGGGCCTGAAAGAAGGGAGGCTCGTCGGCGCGTGCTCGAAGAGTTGGCCGAGCAGTACCCGGAGGTGCGCAAACATCGTCACTGGGACATGGTCTTGCGCGGCGGCGTGGCCTCGCACCACGCGGGACATCTGCCCGCTTGGAAGCTCGCGATTGAGAAGCTGATGAGCGCGGGCCTGCTCGACGCCATCTTCGCCACGATGACCGTCGCGGCCGGCGTGGACTTCCCCGCGCGCACCGTCGTGCTTGAGAACATCGACGTGCGGCGCGGCCAGGGCTGGCAGACGTTGAGCGCGTCTCAGCTCCAACAGATGACCGGCCGCGCCGGGCGTCGCGGCCGCGACCGCGTCGGCTTCATCGTCGCCGCGCCGGGGCTTCATCAGAACCCGCAGAAGCTCGCTTCACTTTTACACGCAGACCCCGACCCGCTTGAGAGCCAGTTCCGCGCGACCTACACGACGCTGCTGAATTTGCTCGACGCCTTCGGCACCTTCGCGCAGGTGCGCGAGATCGCCGAGCGCTCCTACGCGCGCCGCGCCGCGGCCGAAGAGGTCGCGCGCATCGAGCAGGCGCGGGCCGAGGCGGAGCGGCGCTTGCGGACGAAACTCTCCGAAGCGGGCTGCGACCTCCCGCCCGAGGTCGCGCGCGGGCTCGAACGTCTTGCGAGCGCTCGTTCAAGACTTCTCGAAGACGCGCCGCAGACGCGGACGGACGCTTACCTGCGCTGGCTCGACAAGGAGGTCGTGCCCGGCCGCGTCGTCTCCGTCGGCCGCGGCAGCCGCCGGCTCGTCTTCGTCACGGAGCGGCGCGGCGACGGGCTCGCGGGCGTGCGTGACAACGGCAAGCGCGTCACGCTCGCGTTGGAGCGCGTCGGGCGCGTCTGGGAGGAGACGCACGCGCTGAACGAACACGCGCGCGACGCGGCCTTCGAGCTGGTGCAGACGAACCGCGCGACGCCTCTGCGCGAGCCGCGTCTGCGCGAGGCGCGTTCTTCGACGGAAGAGGCCGTCGCGCTCATCAACGACCTCATCGAGTTGCTCGCGGGCGGCGGCGACGACCGCACGCGCTGCGAGGCGGCGCTCTGGTCGGTCATGCAGGAGGCCGAATCAATCGAGCGCCTCGGACGCAGGCTCGAAGCCGTGCACGGCGAAGCCTGGCAGCCCTTCGAGCGGCGCGCGCGTGCGCTCCACCACTTCGGCTACCTCGACTTCTTCGCCGAGCGCGTCACCGAGCGCGGCCGCTGGCTCGCAGACCTCAGGCTCGACCGACCGCTCCTCGTCGGCGAGGCCATCAGCCGCGGGCTGTTTGCTTCCTTAGACGCGCCGCGCGCCGCGGGCCTCATGGCCGCGCTCGCGGCGGACGCCGAGCGCGACTACGGCGAACTCGAATTGGACGACGCGCTCATCACGGCGCTCGCCAAGTTCGACCGCATCGCCTACGACGTGGCGAGCGTCGAGTGGCAGCAGGACTTAGAGCCCGCGCCCGAGATCAACTTCTCGGCCGCCGCCACGGCCGCGCGCTGGGCCGCCGGGATGGACTGGCCCACGCTCGTCCGCCGCACGCGCGCCGAAGAGGGCGACCTCTTCCGCATGCTCTCGCGCACGGGCGAGTCTCTGCTTCAAGTCTCGAACCTCACGGACGCGCACCCCGACGCCGCACGCGTCGCCGCTCAAGCCGCGTCGGCCGTCCTGCGCGAGCCCGTCCGCTCCGAGGCCGAGGTCTGAAAGGCAAAAGGCAAAGGGCGAAAGGCAAAAAGCAAAAGTGAGGGAGGAGAGCCACGCTGCTTCTCATCCACCTTTTGTCTTTTGTCCTTTGCCTTTGCCTTTTGCCTTCATTAAGATGGTCGGGCGCGGAACGTGCGTGGCGTTTCGGCCGTATGATCTGTGGAAGGAGGTTCTCCACTAATGGCTGACACGAACGATTCGAGGTACAAGACCGGCAACCCCCTCTGCGACGCGGTGCGCTTTCTGTGCGACGCGTCCTTCGCGGTGTTGCCGCCCGACGCGGCGCGGCATCTGGGCGAGTTCGAGAAGAACTTTTGGGGCGGCGTCCGCTGGTTCGCCGAGAAGAACATCGGCTGGATCGACGAAAGCCTCGCCGCGGCCGAGCGCCTGCGCGAGGAGTGGCGGAGTCGCTGCGCCCACACGCCCGGCCCCGAGCCGATCACACAAACCCCGCCGCCCGAAGGCGTCGGATAGAAAGGGAGCTGTTGGCTTTTAGCTCTTAGCCGTTAGCCGAGCCTTCGGCCGACCTAAAGCTAAAAGCCAACAGCTAACAGCCAATAGCTAATATGCAAGTTCTGCTGGCCGAAGAGTACGGTTTCTGTTTCGGGGGCGAGCGCGCCGTCGAGATGGTCGAGGGGGCGCTCTCGGAAGGAGCGACCGTGCGCACGCTGGGGCCGCTCATCCACAACACGCAAGAGATTCATCGACTCGAATCCGAGGGCGTGCGCACCATCGACGCGCCCGCCGACGTTGCGGAGGGCGAGACGGCCGTCATCCGCGCCCACGGCGTCACGCCGCAGGTGCAGCGCGAGCTTGAGGCGCGGGCCGAGCGCGTCATCGACGCCACCTGCCCGTTCGTCACGAAGGTGCAGAAGCTAGCCGAGCGCGCCGCCGAGCAAGGGCGCGACGTGGTCGTCGTCGGCAACCCCGACCACCCCGAGATGATCGGCGTCGTCGGTTACGCGCCCGCCTGCACACACGTCGTCCGCGACGCTTCGGAGGTCGCCTCCCTGCCGCCGCTGCACGCGCCGCTCGTCGTCTCGCAGACGACCCTGAAGCTCAAAACCTTCCTTGAAGCGGCCGAGGCCGTGCGGGCGAAGGCCGACTCGGAGCCGCAGGTCGTCAACACCATCTGCTCGGCGACGCGCGACCGGCAGGACGCGGCGCGCGCGCTCGCGGGCGAGGTGGACGCCTTCTACGTCATCGGCGGCAAGCACTCGTCGAACAGCCTGAAACTGCTTTCGGTCTGCAAGGAGCAGTGCGAAAGCAGCTTCCTCATCGAGACGCCCGAAGAGATCAATCCGGCCGACCTGACGGGCGCCGCCCGCGTCGGCGTCACGGCCGGCGCCTCGACGCCCAACTGGCTCATCGAACAGGTCGTCACACGCCTGCGCGAGATAGGCGAGGCAGTAGCCCGACCGTAGGGAGGGCGTACGTCTAACGTTCGAAGGCCGGAGGATGAAAGAGACGCTGTCTCTCATCCTCCGGCCCTTTGATGTTGACCCGACGCGCTCCCTCACGGTCGGGCTACTGCCTAAAAGTCGTCTTCGGCGTCTTCGACCTGTTGGAGGGCTGTGACGACGATGCGGGCCTCTTCGGACTCGTACTCGTCGGCCTGCGATTCGAGGGCGAGGCGCGCGGTCTCGGCGTCCACGGGGTCGCCGAGCAGCGCGACGAGGATGCCGGTCGGCAGTTGCAGCAGCGCCTCCTGCGCGACGGCGCGGACGGCCGGGTTGAAGTGGCGCGCCGTCTCGCACAACTCGCTCGGGGCGAGGCGCGCCGTCATCACGTCGGCGATCTCGTCCACGCGCGCGTAGTCTTTCACGCGCAGCGCGCGTTCGAGCAGTTGCGCGAAGACCTCGGACGAGCGCGCCTCGCGGTTGAGCACCGCGGCGCAGGTCTCGGTCATGCGGCGCAGGTCGCGCGACTGCTCTGCGCTCAAAGCCTCTGTGCCGACCTCGGCGGCGCGCTCGTCGAGCGCGGCCAGCAGTCGGCTCAGCTCCCACTCGGAGCGCGCGTCGTACATGCTTTCGCGGCGTGAGACCGTGTTGGCAACCGCGCCCTGCTGAGGGGGCGTCGGCGTCGAGAGAGCGCGCTCGACCAGGCTGCGCGTCGAGGGCCTCAAGCCCTGCCAAACGCTCGCCACGCGCGCTCCGAAATCCTCAATTATCATCATTCAAAACTCTTCCCGCGGCCCTGAGACGGCCGAACGGCCGATACTATACAGTAGACAGTAGTCAGTAGCCAGTAATCAGTAGAAAAACCTCGACGGCCAACCGTGCGGTTGTCATCGTCAACGTGCTCCAAACGGAGCCTCCTGACTACTGTCTACCGACTACTGTCTACTATCGGTTATGGTCGATGATCTCGGTGATGGCTGAGAAGTGGATTTTGACGACTTCGCCGTCGGGGCGTTCGATCTTGACGCTGGGGCGTGTGAGCGCCTGGGTCTGTTTGAGGCTGCGGACGACGCCGCGGACGCGCGCGCCCGTCTCGGTCACGATCTCGACGTTGTCCTTGCCATAGAGCGGCTGGAGCGCCGCAAGGGCCTTGGTCACTTCCACCTGTCCGACCTCCTCTTTGAGTGAGCAGTGAGCGGTGAGCAGTAAGCAGTTGAAAGAAATTAAGCGGCGTCCGTATTAACTCAAATACTGCTTACTGCTCACCGCTCACTGCTCACTTCACAGGGCACGCGCCGTGCCGGGCGGCCGGAGGCGCTTGCGCGCAGGCGCGCCGCGGGCCAAAATACCTTCACGCGGCGGGACTTAAGGCGCGGGCACGAGTCTAAGTCCCGCGCGCGCGGGATGCAACCGCGGCGCTCCAACAGGCGTATATTGGTACACGAAGGCGCCGTCCGAAAGTGCGCCGCCAGGGCGCACGGACGGGGCCGGACTTCAAACACACTTTCACGCGTGCCGAAAACGGAGGGGGCAGAGATGCGAGCTGAAAACAGGGACACCGTCAACTGCCCGAGCTGCGGCGCGACGCTGGTCGCGGGGCTGCGTTTCTGTCGCAGGTGCGGCTACCGCCTCGGCGAGGGCGTCGAGGAGTTCGTCGCCACGCAGCGCTTCGACGCCGCCTCGATGCCGACGGCCGCGCCCCCGCCGCCCGTCACAAACCCCTTCCAGGCGCGCCAGACCTGGGGCGCCGCGCCCATCCAGCCCATCCAGCCCTTCGGCGCCACCTCGACGCTCAACGGTCAGCAGCCGCAGGGCGCGACCTCGAAGCTGGCGAAGATGTGCCGCCCCGTGCGCGGCATCTGGCTGTGGGTGACGATCATCATCGTCATCATGGTGGTGGGAGGCATGATGCCGCTCGCGATGAGGTCGCGCGGAGGAGGTGCCGCGCCCGCGGCGGTCAAGCCGTTCCTCGGCGTTGACGGCTTCGAGGTTGCGCCGGGCGGCGGCGCGCTCGTCCAGGGCATCGCCGGGCCTGAGACGCCCATCGTCCGCGCTAACCTCATCGGCGGCGACATCATCAAGAAGTTCGACGGCAAGGACATCCGGGACGCGGGGGAGATGCGGCGGATTCTCGGCGAGGCTATCGTCGGCAAGCCCGTCGAGGTCGTCGCTGTCCGCGACGGCGTGACCTTCACGACCACTTTGACCCCGGTCGAGCAGAAGGACACGCCGGGGATGAGGCTGTTCGACCAGCGCCCGGGCGGCCGTGGCGTTATGGGCGTCGATATCGGCGGGCGCGTGCAGGTGCCGAACTCGAACATCTTCGGCGTCGAGCTGGACGACGTGAACCGCAACGAGCCGGCCGACATCGCGGGGCTGAAGGATCACGACATTGTCTTCAAGATCGGCGACTACCTCATCCGCACCCCGGGCGACCTCCGCTACCCCATCGCCGAGGCGACGCCCGGCGCGACCATCCCCGTCACCGTCGTCCGCGGCACCGAGCAGATCGAGATTCCCGTCAAGGTCGGCCGCAGCAGAGACTAAGAAGAGTAGGCAGATGGCAGTAGGCAGTTGAAAGGCAAGCTGTTCCTCTTGTCCTTCAACTGCTATCTGCCATCTGCCTACTGCCTACTGCTTTCCGTTCCGGGCGCGGCGTAGTCGCGCAGGCGCGCCTCCATCTCGCGGCGCACGTCTGCGCGGTCTTCCTCCTCCTCGTCGGGCTCGAACAGCTCGAAGAGCGCGTAGGGCGTGTCGCCGACGAGGCGCAGCTCCCAAGCCTCGCGGCCTTCCGCCGAGGGGCGCGTGGACCCCCTAGCGGCCACGTGCGACTCGTCGGCGGGCGCGCGATGGAAGCAGAGG
>CAXTSK010000250.1:0-7610 GCA_964246655.1 uncultured Pyrinomonadaceae bacterium | reverse complement strand
CTTGGGCCGCGCGGCGGTCTGGCGCGCGGTCTGCGGGGTCGCGGCCTGCGCCGCGCCCGCGCTCGCGTCACCGGGCGGCGCGGAGCAACCGAAGGCCGCGGCCGCGGCCAGCAGGAGACACAAAGGGAGCGCGAAACGCTTTCTCATCTTCCATCCTCCCGACGCCCAGGTCACCACGAAGGGCGCTTGAGGTAGACCATGTCCTGCACGGCTTCGGGCTGCGCCTGCGGGTGCGAGACGACCGAGATCAGCTCCCAGCCGTCGCGCCCCGCGTCGCGTAGGTAGTCCCAGACGTTCGGGCACGACTCAAGCGACGCGCTCGTGTCCGCGCTCATCGGCGCGCTGCCCTGCCAGACGCCGTTGACGAAGGTCACGCGGCCGTACTGCACGGAACAGACCTGATATTCGAAGCTCTGCATCGTCAATCCCCCGAAGCCCCGGCGGCATCTAAAGCCTGCGACGTTTTACGCCGGGACTATCTGCGCGGGTTCCGCACCCGGCGCGAATTTTTATAGCCTATTCCGGCGCGCCCCGCACGCCCGCGCGCTGTGTGTGCGCCCGGGGACGTTGTAGAATCGATTCAAGCGATGGACGACAAGACGCATCTGACGGGTCTGACGAAGGCGGAGCTTGAGCGCTTCGTCGAAGACTTGGGCGAGCCCGCGTACCGCGGCCGCCAGCTCTTCGGCGCGTTGCAGCGCCGACGCCTGCGCTCGTTCGAGGAGATGACCGACCTGCCGAAGTCCTTCCGCGCGCGTTTGTCGGAAGCGGCGAC
Source organism: uncultured Pyrinomonadaceae bacterium (assembly GCA_964246655.1). Taxonomy (GTDB): domain Bacteria; phylum Acidobacteriota; class Blastocatellia; order Pyrinomonadales; family Pyrinomonadaceae; genus QHXN01. The sequence goes on along the minus strand of CAXTSK010000250.1, from coordinate 6,835 downwards.
CGCCTCGACGCTCACGGTCGAGTCGCGCTACGTCGCGCAGGACGGCACGCGGCGCTACCTTTTGAAGACGCACGACGGGCTGCCCGTCGAGACCGTTTTCATCCCGGAAGAGCGACGCGACACCATCTGCTTCTCTTCGCAGTCGGGCTGCCCGCTCCAGTGCGACTTCTGTCTGACGGCGAAGCTCGGGCTGCTGCGCACGCTGACGGCGGGCGAGATGGTCGAGCAGATCGTCATCGCACTCAACGACGCGTACGGCGTCGGGAGCAAGACACCGCGCGGCACGAACCTCGTCGCGATGGGCGCGGGCGAACCCTTCCTCGCCTTCGACCCTTTGATGAAGGCGCTCGGCGTGATGGCGGACCCCGAAGGACTCTTCATCGTGCCGAACCGCGTGACGGTCTCGACGGCGGGCGTGGTGCCGAAGATTAAGGAGCTGGCGCACATCGCCGAACGCCCGCACCTCGCCATCTCTTTGGCGGCGCCGACCGACGAGCTGCGCGACCAGTTGATGCCCATCAACAAGCGCTGGCCGCTCGCCGAGCTGCTCGCCGCGTGCAAGGAGTTCGAGGAGTCTCTCAAACCCGGCGAGCGCTTCACCTTCGAGTACGTCATGCTCGACGGCGTCAACGACTCGGACGAGCACGCGCGGCAGCTCGCGAACCTGCTCAACCGTCACCAGCTTCGCGCGAAGGTGAATCTCATCCCACACAACCCCGCGGAGGAACTGCCCTACAAGCCCTCGCCGCCCGAGCGCGTCGAGGCGTTCAAGGCAATACTCGAATCGAAGGGCGTCCACGCCTACGTCCGTCGCCCGCGCGGTCGCGACATCTACGCCGCCTGCGGCCAGCTCGCCGCGCGCCGCGTGAGTCAGCCCGCGCTCCATCAGCTCTCCTGAAGCTCGACCCCCAGGATAAGTAGAGAGTTCAACAGGCATGAAAAGATATTCCGTCATCCGACTCGCCCTCGCGCTGCTTTTACTCGCGGCCACGCTCGCGCCACACAGTCCGGCAGACGCGCGCGTGATTACACCTGAAGAAGTGACCGCGCCCGAGCCCGAGCCGCAGCCGAGCAACATCGGCGTCAACGGCTTCTTCTCGGTTGACCGCGCGCAGCAGGGCAGCTCGTTCCAGGCGGCGGTCGTGATGGACATCCCCGACGGGCTGCACGTCAACGCGAACAAGCCACTCGGCAAATACGCCGTCCCGACCGTGGTCAAGATTGACGCGCCGCGCGGCTTCCGCGTCACGCCCGTCGCCTACCCGCGCGGCAGCGTCCGCACCTTCAGCTTCGGCGGCGCTGACGCCACGCGCATCTCCGTCTACGAGGGGCGCACCGTCTTCCGCTTCAACGTGAGCGTTCCGGCCGAACAGCCGTTCGGCGTCGAGACCGTGCGCGTCAGCGTGCGCTTCCAGAGCTGCACCGACGAGGTCTGCTACCCGCCCGCGACGCGCAACCTCGAACTACCCATCGGCGTCGTCGGCCGCGACGCGACCTCGAACCGCATCAACGGCCAGTACTTCGGCGGCGGACGCAGAAAGCGTTAAGCCCTCATGCCGATGACGGACATGAGCCTGCCCGTGCGGCCGTAGAGCTTCCGGTCTTGTCGGTAGGAGAAGAAGAGGTCTGGGCGGCACATCGTGCAGAGCGGGAGCGCGTGGATGCGTTCCGGCGTGACGCCCGACTCGACGAGCTGCCGCCGGTTCGCCTCGTGCAGATCAACGAGCGCGTGCCCGGCTGTTGTCTCTTTGAAAAGAGAGTCGGCTTCCTTGAAATTCGCGCGGAAGGGTTCGACCACGTCGGCACCGACTTCGTAGCAGCATCCGAGGGCGGCGGGGCCGAGCGCGGCGCGCACGTCCCGCGGGTCTGTACCGAACTCCTCGCGCATCCGCGCGAGGGCGCGCCTGACGATCTCGGTGAGCGTCCCGCGCCAGCCCGCGTGGACGGCGGCGCAGGCCCCCGAGCGTGAGTCGCCGATGATGACGGGCACGCAGTCGGCAGTCTTGACGCCGAGCAGCACGCCCTTCAGGTTCGTCGCGAGCGCGTCGCAGCGCTCGTTCTCGAAACGCGGGTCGCCGGGGTCGCGCACGACGAGCACGTCGGCGGAGTGAACCTGCCAGCAGGCGGCGAGCGTCCATTCGCCGCCGAGCGCGCTGATGAAGCGGCGGCGGTTCTCTTGGATGTTCTCCGCGGAGTCCTGGTCGAAGCCCGCGAGGTTGAGCGAGGCTTCGGGGAAAGGGCTCACGCCGCCGCCGCGCGTCGAGAAGGCGTTGGCGAAGCCCTCGCGCTCTAAAGGCTCGCACGCAATGGCGCGCGCGCCGCCGTCACCTTCGAGCCAGCGGAAGCCGGCGCTCTCTATTTCGGTCTCGGCCGTGATCGTCTCCATCGGGATAGACATTATCGAAATCCGCCGCGTGCGTGAAGTGCTGGCGCGCACGCCGCGCTTCCGCGAGCGCGTCTTCACAGAGGAGGAGCGCGCCTACTGCGACTCGCGCGGCGCGAACGCCGTGCAGCACTACGCCGCGCGCTTCGCCGCGAAGGAGGCGGCCTTCAAGGCGCTCCGCACGGGCTGGCGCGACGGTCTCGCCTGGCATCACGTCGAGGTCGCCTCCGACGAACTGGGCGCGCCGCTGCTCCAACTCTCCGGCCACGCCCGCGAACTCTTCGAAGGGCTCGGCGCCACCCACGCGCACCTCTCCCTCTCACACACCGCCGAGCACGCCGTCGCGCAGGTCGTGTTTGAAAGGCGACAATGAAGAACGCACGAATGGCGGGGGACTTTCAACACAGAGACACAGAGGCACAGAGACACGGCCTGTTGCCTATAACTCAACAGGCCGTGTCTCTGTGCCTCTATGTCTAACGCCTTCTGTTTTAGATTCTATTGTTGCCAGTCGTCCGCGACCTTCGGCGCGACGCGCATGTCGCTGGCGAGGCGGCGGCGTCCGTCGCGGCCGACCTCGACGCGCGTCGCACGCACCTCTTCCTTAAGGGCGGGTGGATACTCCTCTGAACTTTCCGTTGCACGCACGGCCGCGGGTTCGGGCTGCGCGTAGACGGCGCGCGTCGGAGTCGTCTCGTAGACCGAAGGGGCCACCACCTGCGCGGTCGGCGTCAGGCCGGAGGGCGTTGACGAAGCCGCCAGCGCCATCAGGCCCCACGGGTCGCCGTGCAAAGAGCACTCGTGGTCGGGGACGAACGCGGGCGAGAGCGCGACGCGTTCGCGCAGAGGGCAGGAGGGCGAGGCGACGAGCCCCGTCTCCGGGTCGATGTCAACGAAGGTGACTGACGCGGGGCGCGTGAACTCCGCGCCGCCCAGTTCGGGGCGCAGTTCGACGGCACGCTTCACGAACTCAGTCCAAGCGGGCAGCGCCGCGTCGGCGCCGGTCAAGTCCAGTTCGCCGCCGTCGTCAAAGCCGACCCACACGACGCAGACGAGGTTCGGCGTGTAGCCCGCGAACCAGCCGTCGCGCGACGTGCCCGTCTTGCCCGCGACGGCCGTGCCCTTGAAGGCCCCATGTGCCGCGCGCGCGGTCCCGTGGTCGATGACGGCCGAGAGCATATCGGTCAACATGTACGCGGTCGCGGGCTTCAAGACCTGCTCGCCCCCGACCATCTCTTCGTTAAACTCCGCGCCTTCGACGCCGCCCTCTACGCGCAGGAGCGGAGCCGGGCGCACGACGCGACCGCCGCCCGCGAGCGCCGTGTAGCTGGTCGCCACTTCGAGCGGCGTCGCCTCGGTCGTGCCGAGCGCGAGCGAAGGGTACGCCTTCGGTCGCGGCAAGCCCATCCGCTCCGCGAGCGAAGCGACGCGCGTCAGCCCCGCGCGCATCGCCACGTCAACGGTTACGACGTTGAGCGAGCGGACGAGCCCCGTCCTCAAAGTTACGTCGCGCATCGAGAAGCCGCCGCCGTAGTTCGCCGGACGGTAGCGCGCGCGCACGTCGTACGTGAACTCGCGCGGCGCGTCCGTCGAGAGCGTCATCGGCGAGATGCCCGACTCCAACGCCGCCGCGTAAACCACCGGCTTGAAGACCGAGCCCGGCTGGCGCCGCGCGTCGGTCGCGCGGTTCAGCTGCGACTCGGCGTAGGACGTGCCGCCAACCATCGCGAGGACGTGCCCGTTGCGTGGGTCGAGCGCGACCATCGCGGCCTGCGGCCTGCGCTTGCCCTTGAAAACTTTTTCCAGCCGCTCGACCTGACGGCCGACGGCCTCTTCGGCGACGCGTTGCAAATCGAGGTCGAGCGTCGTGTAGACGCGAAGGTTCTGCCCCGACTCTTCGGAAGAGTCCGAGAGGCGCGACTCGACCTCGCGGCTGACGTAGTCGATGAAGTAGGGCGCGATGGCGGCGGCGTGCTCAAGCGGCGCGACCGTCACGGGCTCGTCGCTGGCGGCGCGCGCCTGCTCGGCGTTGATGACGCCGTCGCGCAGCATCCCCGCGAGCACGACGTTACGGCGACCGCGAGCCTCTTCCGGATGCCGGTGGGGCGAGTAGGCGCCCGGATTGTGAAGCATCCCTGCGAGGGTCGCAGACTCGGCGAGCGAGAGGTCGTTCAGCTCCTTGCCGAAGAAGACGCTCGCCGCCTGCCGCACGCCGCGCACGGCGATGGAGCCGCGCTGGCCGAGGTATATCTCGTTGCAGTAGAGCGCGAGGATGTCCTGCTTCCCTATCCGGTTCTCGACGACCGCGGCGAGCGCCGCCTCGCGGAACTTGCGGCGGAGCGTGCGCTCAGGTGTCAGGTACGTGTTCTTGACGAGTTGCTGCGTGATAGTCGAGCCGCCCTGCTTCAACTCCCGCGCGTCGTCGCCCCAACTGAAGGCCGCGCGCGCGATGCCCCAGAGGTCAACGGCGCCGTGCTCGAAGAAGCGTCGGTCTTCGATTGAGAGCACCGCGCGCCGGAGTTGTTCAGGAATCTGTTCGTACGTGAGCGCGCCGCGGTCGGAAGTCTTCTCCAAGGCATCGACGGTCAAAGGCTCGGGCGCGAGCGTGTAGGAGTCGAGCAGCGCGCCGTCGCCGCGGATTTTAGAGACGCGACCGCGGCGGTCGAACTCGACGCGGACGACCGCCGCGCCCGAAGCGTCGGCCAGGCCCGGCGAGTCCGAAGGAAAAATTTCGACCGCATCACTTTCAACCTTAAACCTTCCATTCCAGACGCGGCTCGCCTCGCCTTCGACGTAGCCCGCGCGGCGCAGCACTTCCGTGAGGCGCTCGGCCGTGATGCCCTGCCCCTCACGCAGCGTGCGCGGCGCGGCGTACAGCCCCGCGCGGCTCGTCAGGTAGCCCGAGGCCAGGCGCGCGTCAACGACTTTCGAGTAGTGTGAATAGAGGTATGCGAAGGCGGCCGCGGTGGCGACGACCGCGGCGACAATCAGCGCGCCGAGGACTCGGAGCACGCGCCCGAGCGTGAAGACGCGCCTGACGCTCTTGTCACGGTAAAAGGTCGCGCGCGCGCGGCGACGAGATGGACGGCGTGCGTCCGTGATTTGCGACTGAGCGCCCGCCGCCTGAAGACTTGTCGCCATTCGTTCCTTTCGCCGGCGGGCACACGCGTGCCCTTGACTGGCCGATCCGACTCAAACGTCTGTGCTTGAAGTAAACGACTAATCGACACCGATTTCTCGTCCGCGGGAGGCGGGGAGAGCCCGACCGTTGCCTCCGTTCGTTAAGGACGCGCTCAGCCGAACATCGACGAGAACGCCGCCGTCGAGACGGCCAGCGTGACTAAGACCATGATGACGGCGAGGAGTTTCATGAACTCGTCAGCTATTTCTCTCATCTCTACTTCTCCCCCTTGCGCTTACTGCCACTCTGCACGGCCAGTGCTGCAACGCTCATGCCGACGCACACGACGAGTCACACGCGGGCGTAAGGCTTCTTTCTTTAACGACTTAATTTTTTCCGTCGCCTGCACACACAACACGCTCGGCCGCTTTCCGTACAAAGCGGCAGGGACGGCGATTTGCTTTCGCGTTTTGAAATGAGGCAGGAACGCCCGCGGTACTTCAGTCCTTCGTGACCTGGCGGCTGCGGCCGAAGTTGAACCAGCCGTGGCTCTCTTCCGACTGGGGTTCGAGCAGCTCTTTGACGGCGGGGACGGCGGCGCGTGCGGCCTCGACACCGGCGTCGATGAACTCGGCGGCGCGCGCGAGTTCGTCCCAGCGCAGGTGTCCGACCGCGGGGCTGATGACCACGTCGGCGAGCTGACGCTGGTGCTCGACGGAGACGCGCTGCACGACGAGCATCGACTGCAAGAGCACGCCGATGACGGAGGTCGGCGGCCCCATGAACTTCGCGCCCTCGGAGTTCACGTCCACGGCCACGACCACCTCGGCGCCGAGCGCACGCACGACCGAGACGGGGAGGTTGGCGACGAGCCCGCCGTCCACCAGTTGCCGCCCCTCGGAGTCGGTGACGGGCACGTACCAGCCGGGGACGGCGCAACTCGCGCGGATGGCGAAGCCGAGGTCGCCCTCGTCGCGCATGACGACGCGCGCGCCCGTCTGCAAGTCGGTGGCGACGGCGGCGAAGGGCACGGGCAACTCCTCGAAGCGCGTGACGGGGAACTGCGCGCGCACGTACTCTTCGAGCGACACGTTCGACTGCACGCCTAAGCGCGAGAGAGTCATCCGCCCGAGGTCGCGCCAGCGCAAAGTGCGCCCGACCTTCTCAATCTCCTCGATGGGCATCCCCGCTGCGAGCGCGCCGCCGACGAGCGCGCCCGCGCTGGTGCCCGCCACGCAATCGACGCGGATGCCGTGCTCGGCGAAGACCTTTAAGACGCCGACGTGCGCGAGCCCGCGCGCCGCGCCACCCGAGAGCGCGAGCCCGAGCCG
>CAXTSK010000249.1:0-7622 GCA_964246655.1 uncultured Pyrinomonadaceae bacterium | reverse complement strand
GCCGTCAACAACACTCTCAAGCTCTTCGAGCGCGACCGCGGGTGGCCCGAGCGTTGCGGCCTGCCCCGCAGTCTCCGCGCTGTAGAGCACGAGCCGCGCGCGCGTCTGCGCCTGCACGCGCGCCACGAAATCCGGCGCGCTCTCCACGTCGAGCGGCACCACCACCGCCCCCCGCAGCACGCACCCGTAAAAGGCCGCTACCCACTCCGGCCCGTTCGCCGCCCACAGCAGAACCCGCTCGCCCTTACTTATCCCGCGCGCCTCCAACTCGCGCGCGAAACGGAAAGCCGCCTCCGCCACGCGCCGGTACGACCAGCGCACCAGGCGCAAGCCGCGCCGATGCGCGAACGCAGTCTCCGCGCCGCGAGCCACATAATCGTCCAGATAACTATTAATCGTCGAACGCATAAACCCCTTGCCGCATGAGCGTCGCTCTAGAAATTCCTGCGCGGGCTCATGCATAAATTTTGAGCCCCGCGCCTCTCATTGTCGAGGCGGCACAGGGACGCGAAGGGGGGCAGTGTGACACTTTCTCATCTGGTTGGTTAGCGCGTGGCGCGCAAACCTTTTACGTCGGGAAGGCTCTGTGGTAGTATCCGCGCCGATGGAATTCGTGGAGAAGGCTCGCATCATGGACGGCATGCGCATCAACCGTGCGCTGGCCCGGCTCGCGTCTGAGATCGTGGAGGAGAACCACGGGGCGGGCCACCTCTACCTGATCGGCATCCAGCGCCGCGGCGTGCCGCTTGCGCAGCGTTTGGCCGATAAGGTCGCAGACATCGAGGGCGAGCGCCCGCCCGTCGGCGTCCTCGACATCACGCTCTACCGCGACGACCTCTCGACCGTCGGCGCCAACCCGATTGTCAACCGCACCGACCTGCCGATTGATGTCGATGGCCGCAACGTCCTGCTCATCGACGACGTGCTCTACACGGGGCGCACCATCCGCGCCGCGCTCGACCAGTTGATCGACTTCGGCCGGCCGCGCCGCGTCCAGCTCGCGGTGCTGGTTGACCGCGGGAAGGAGCACCGCGAGCTTCCCATCCAGGCCGACTTCGTCGGGAAGTTCGTGCCGACGAAGAAGAGCGAGATCATCAAGGTGATGCTCGACGAGTTCGACGGCGAGGAGGCGGTCGTCATCGTCGAACGACCCCAGGGTCAGGAAGAGGAGAGTTAACGAAGGCGGCCGAGACGGGCCGCCTTTTTCGTATCAAGTCTCAGGACCGACCGGTTCCACATGACGAGCGCCGTGCTGAAGCAGAGAAACTTGCTCGGGATTCGCGGGATGAGCGCCGGGGAGATCACGCACGTCCTCGACACGGCCGAGACGTTCCGCGAAATCTCCGAGCGCGAGATCAAGAAGGTGCCGACGCTGCGCGGGCGTACCGTCATCAACCTCTTCTTCGAAGCCTCGACGCGGACGCGCACCTCCTTCGAGATCGCCGGCAAGCGCCTCTCCGCCGACGTTATCAACATCAGTTCCTCTTCGTCCTCGGTCACGAAGGGCGAGACTCTCTTGGACACGGCGCGGAACCTTGAGGCGATGGGGCCTGACCTCATCGTCATCCGCCACCCCTCGGCCGGCGCGCCGCACCAACTCGCGCGCGTCTGCCGCGCCGCGGTCGTCAACGCGGGCGACGGCGCGCACGAGCACCCGACGCAGGCGCTCCTCGACGCTCTCACCATCCGACAGCGCAGGGGAAGTTTTGAGGGACTGCGTGTGGCGATACTCGGCGACATCCTGCACTCGCGCGTCGCGCGCTCGAACGCGCATCTGCTGACGACGCTCGGCGCTTCGGTCACGGTCGCGGGGCCGGGGACACTCGCGCCGCCGGAGTTCGCGGCCTTGGCCGGTGAAGGGAAGCTGAGCGTCGCGCGCCGGGTCGAGGAGGCAATCGAGGGCGCCGACGTGGTGATGGTTCTGCGCATACAGCGTGAGCGGCAGGACAGCGCGTTCCTCCCCAGCCTGCGCGAGTACGCCGTGCACTACGGGCTCAACCTGAAGCGGCTCGCCTTAGCGAAGCCCGACGCCATCGTCATGCACCCGGGGCCGATGAACCGCGGCATCGAGATCGCCTCGGACGTGGCCGACGGCGCGCGCTCGCTCATCCTCGACCAGGTCGCCAACGGCCTCGCCGTACGCATGGCCGTGCTCTACCTGCTCGGCGGCGGTTTGGGCATCACGAACACTCCGGCGACGCAGCCGAAGGCTGAACCTGAGCCGGAGCCGCTCAGCGCAGCTGCGACCGCCGCGCACTCGGACAGAGGAGGGAATTAACCACAGAGACACAGAGGTACAGCTAAAAACCTGAAGCTGTGTAGAAGCTGTGTCTCTGTGGTTAATCCTTTCTAAAGTTTTAACAAACAGATGAGACTGCTAATCGCCAACGGCTACGTCGTAGACCCGACGCAGAATGTGAATGGCGGCCGCGACATTCTGATCGAGGATGGCCGCGTCGCCGCCTTGCTTAAAAGTGGAGAGCTGACGCCCGAGGGCGCGGAAGTCTTCGACGCGACGGGGCTCGTCGTCGCGCCCGGCTTCATCGACCTCCACACGCACCTGCGCGAGCCGGGGCAGGAGTACAAGGAGACCGTCGCCACGGGCGCAGCCGCGGCCGTCGCGGGCGGCTTCACCTCCGTCTGCGCGATGCCCAACACGGACCCCGTCAACGACAATCCGGCCGTCACGAGTTTCATCGTCGAGCAGTCGGCGGGCGTCCGCCTCGCCAACGTCTTCCCCGTCGGAGCCATCACGAAAGGTTCAAAGGGCGAAGAGCTGGCCGAGATGGGCGAGATGAAGCGCGCGGGCATCGTCGCGGTCACCGACGACGGCCACCCCGTCCCTTCGCCCGGGCTGATGCGTCGGGCCATGGAGTACGCGCGCGGGTTCGACCTCACGGTGATGGATCACTGCGACGACAAGACGCTCGCGGCCGGCGGCGTGATGCACGAGGGCGAGTGGTCTCTGCGTCTGGGCCTGCGCGGACGGCCCGCGCTCGCCGAAGAGTCGGACGCGATGCGCGACTGCGCGCTGGCCGAACTGACCGGCGCGCGCGTCCACCTCGCGCACGTCTCGACGCGCGGCGCCGTCGAAGCCGTCCGGCGCGCGAAGGAGCGGGGCGTCGAGGTCTCCTGCGAAGTTACGCCGCACCACTTCACGCTCACCGACGCGGCCTGCGAGGGCTTCGACACCAACACGAAGATGAACCCGCCGCTGCGCAGCCGCGAACATCTGGACGCGGTACTCGCAGCCGTCGCCGACGGAACCGTGGACGCCATAGCGACCGACCACGCGCCGCATCACGCGGACGAGAAGGAGCTTGAGTTCGACCGCGCGGCCTTCGGCATCACGGGGCTTGAGACGGCCGTCGGTCTCGCCTTCGAACGCCTCGTCCACGGCGGACTCATCACGCTCGAAAGGCTCGTCGAACTCTTCTCCGTCAACCCCGCGCGCATTTTCCGTCTCGAAGGCCGCGGCACGCTCCGCCCCGGCGCACACGGCGACGTGACCATCCTCGACCCCGACCTCCGCTGGACGTTCGACGCCGCGCGCTCCAAATCCAAGAGCCGCAACACGCCCTTCGACGGCCACACCTTCCAAGGCGCCGCCATCGCCACGATTGTAGGCGGCCGCGTCGTCTTCAGAAGGGAAGAGGCATTAACTGCTAAAAGCTAATAGCCGACAGCCATTGGCTATCGGCTAAAAAAGAAGAAGCCCGCTGAGCTCTCCCCTTCTCAGCGGGCCTCTCCTTGTGCGGTCGCTCACTTACGTTCTGACAGGGGCGACCGAACCCTTGGATGATCTTTCAGGCGGCTTTCAAATTTCGGTGGGAAGCCCGCCCGCGCTCTCCCCTTCGCTTGCGGGCTTCCTCCGATACGACGACCCCGAGGGGTCGCCGATCTCGTTAAGACTTACTGCGCCCTGTACTCGGGCAGCGAGACCGCGCGGTTGAGGATGACGCCGAACTCTGTGCCCGACTTCACCTCCGCGTCCTGCTCCTTCTCGTAGACGCGCGCGCCCGTGCCGAGGCCGCCGCCGAGGATGGCGCCGATGGCCGCGCCCTTACCTCCGCCCGCGATGGCACCGATGATGGCGCCCGTCGCCGCGCCGCCGCCGATGAAGACCGCGTCGCGCTTGCGGTTGCCCGTGCCCCTGACCGTGCTCTCGTTGTCCGCGTTCACGTCGTCGGCCTGGAGGCTCGACAGCGAACCGTTGATGGTATGGCGGACGCCGCTCGGCAACTCCACCTGGTTGAATGCGACCGTGATGCTGCCGGGCGTGCGACGCCCCGAGCGCCTGACCGAAGCGACGCGGCCCCAGATTTTGCTCCCCGTCGGGATCACGTCCACGCCGCTGCCGCCGCCGTAGACCGGCTCGGTCACCGTCGTCGAGAAGCGGTCGCCGACGCGCGCCGAACGCGAGTTCAACTCGGTGTCCATGCGGACGCGGATAACCGTGTCGGCCGGCACCGAGAAGTAACGGAGCGGTGGTGTTGTCGTGCGCGTGGTCGTCGTCCTGCGCACAGGCCGCCGCACGCGGCGGCGCTGCGCCGAGGCGTCGGGCACGAAGGTGCCGAGCACGAGCGCGAACAGGGCTATGAGAACAGTCGCCCTCCGGGCGAAACTCTTGCCATGTGTCATCTTCATCAAACCCTCCTCAATCGGCGTGCCGCCTTGCGAACAGGGTCGCGCGTCGGCCGCCTCTCATAGGTTTTGCAACGTGTGTGCCACAATCTGTGCGAGGCCGGTTTCTGTTTGCGTGACAGTATTTAGCCGATTTTACGCGGAAAAGCCAGTGCCTTGATGAGACGACTTTAAACACCCGGCGAGCTATATGCGGCGCGGCCTTGACTAAATGGTATGGCGGGCGTCGAAAGCAAAAAGCGTCGCGGTGCTTCAACTCGCCGCGGCAGTTTTCATCAGCGCTCCGGCGGTTGAAAACGGGCGGATTTCGTGTAAGCATTGCGCCAAGCAAAATTCTCTCGCAGGAGTTTTTTAAGGACGGCGGCCGCGAGCCGCCGGAGCCGTTTCAGGACGCAAGAGATTTCACCCACCCACAAATTTTGGAAGACAAGAGGAGTCGAGTTATGAGCACAGCACCGACACAGGCGACGACGGCGAGTCTGCCGCGCATCAACGACACGGCGCCGGACTTCGAAGCCAAGTCCACGCAAGGCCCCCTGAAGCTCTCCGACTACAAGGGCAAATGGATCGTTCTCTTCTCGCACCCGGCAGACTTCACGCCCGTCTGCACGACCGAGTTCGTCGAGTTCGCGCGACGCAGTGAAGAGTTCAAGGAGCGCGGCGCGCAGCTCGTCGGGCTCTCGGTCGATTCCGTCCCGGCGCACATCGCCTGGATCAGGAACATCGAGGGACATTTCGGCGTCAAGATCGACTTCCCCGTCATCGCCGACCTCGACACGAAGGTCGCGCAGACCTACGGGCTCATCCACCCGGGCGCGTCCGAGACGGCGACCGTCCGCGCCGTCTTCATCATCGACCCGCAGCAGAAGGTGCGCGCGCTCATCTACTACCCGATGAGTCTGGGCCGCAACATCGACGAAGTCCTGCGCGCGCTCGACGCCTTGCAGACGGCCGACCAGAACGCCTGCGCGACGCCGGCCAACTGGCAGAAGGGCGACAAGGTCGTCGTCCCCCCGCCGCAGACCATCGACGACGCTTCGAAGCGCATGGAGGACGACTTCAAGTCGAAGAACGAAGTCACCGACTGGTATCTCTCCAAGCGCGAGCTGGGACAGTGAACTGTTAAGAGTTCAGGGACGCGGGGGCTTGAGTTGAGGAAGGAACCCACGGGGCTGCTTGAGAACGTCGGCGGGACGCCGCTCGTCAAGCTCCCGCGTCTCGCGCGCGAACTCGGACGGCGCGGCGTCGAGGTCTACGCGAAGGCCGAGCACCTGAACCCGGGCGGCTCGGTCAAAGACCGCGCGGCGCTCGCGATGATTCTCGACGGCGAGAAGAGCGGACGGCTCACGCCGAACAAGATCATTCTCGACGCGACGAGCGGGAACACAGGCATCGCCTACGCGTTGATCGGCGCGGCGCGCGGTTACCGCGTGCGCCTGTGCCTGCCGGGTAACGCGAACGTCAAGCGCACTCTCAGGATTTACGGCGCGGAGCTGATCGAGACAGACCCGCGCGAGGGGACGGACGCCCCGCAGCGACTCGCGCAGCGCATGGTGGCGGAAGAGCCCGACGCGTACTTCTACCCGAACCAGTACGACAACCCCGCGAACTGGCGCGCGCACTATGAAGGCACCGCGCCGGAAATCTGGGAGCAGACCGCGGGCTGCGTCACGCACTTCCTCGCGGGCGTCGGCACGTCGGGGACGTTCACGGGAACGGTGCGACGTTTGAAGGAACTCAACCCGAATTTGAAGGCCGTGCTGATGCAGCCCGACTCGCCGCTCCACGGGCTCGAAGGCATGCGCCACGTCGAGACTTCCATCGTGCCCGGCATCTTCGACGCGACGCTCGCCGACGAGCGCGTCGAGGTCTCGACCGAGGAGTCGCAGGAGATGGCGCGGCGCCTCGCGCGGGAAGAAGGGCTCTTCGTCGGCGTCAGCTCGGGCGCGAACGTGGCGGCGGCACTGCGTTACGCCGAAGGACTCGCGGAAGGCTCGGTCGTCGTCACTGTTCTTTGTGACGGCGGCGGGCGTTACCTGGGCGAAGAGTTCTGGGGGGAGGGCGCTTGATAAAGCTGGGCGCGGAGTTGCGCGCGGAGATCGAGCGGCACGCCGAGCGCGAGTACCCGCGCGAGTGCTGCGGGCTGCTCGTCGGGCGTATCGCGGACGAAGGCCGCACGCGTATAATCCATGCGACCGTGCCCGTTAAGAACACGTTCGCCGACGAGGGCGAGCATCACCACCGGATGGCCATCGACCCGCTCGAATACGCGCGCGCCGAGCGCCGCTACGCGGCCGAAGGGTTGGGCGTCGTGGGCAACTACCACTCGCACCCCGACCACCCGGCCGTGCCTTCACAGTACGACCTCGAACACCTCGCCCCCTGGCCGACGATGTCCTACGTCGTCGTCTCCGTGCGGGAAGGGAAGGCGGTTGACCTGCGCTCCTGGGAGCTTGAGGCCGACCGCTCTCGCTTCGACGAGGAGGAGGTCTCGACAGGGGAAGCTGAAGCAGAGAACCCTTAAGGAGTCTTAAACAAAATGGCGGTCACAGTTTTCATCCCGACGGCGCTCAGGCAGTTCGCGGGCAACCGCGCGGAAGTGTCGGTCGAGGCGGGCACCGTGGGTGAGGCGCTCGACAAGGTAACGGGCGAGCACGCGGAGCTGCGCCGTCACCTCTACGGCGAGCAGAACACGTTGAGGAACTTCGTCAACGTCTACGTCAACGACGACGACATACGCCACGCGCAGCGCCTCGACACGCCGGTCAAAGACGGCGACACCGTCTCCATCATCCCGGCCATCGCGGGCGGCGCCGCGACCGAGGCGGAGGTGGGGACAGGTTCGGCCGACGGAGCCGGCGAGTTGCCTTCACTCTCTAACGAAGAGATCGCGCGCTACAGCCGACACCTCATCATGCCCGAGGTCGGCATGGAGGGGCAGCGGAAGTTGAAGGCCGCGCGCGAGCTGATCCGCGGGC
>CAXTSK010000248.1:0-7636 GCA_964246655.1 uncultured Pyrinomonadaceae bacterium | reverse complement strand
CCGGGTCCACTGCTTGCGCCAGGTCCCAAAGCTGGATCGTGGCGTCCGTTCCACCGCTCGCCAGCCAGCGGTTGTCGGGGCTGAACGCGAGCGTCTCCACCTCGCCGGTATGGCCACGCAGGGGATGCGCTCCTTCCGACGGCACGCGCCTCAGGTCGTAGAGCTGGACGACTGGCTTGCGGCTGGCCGTCGCCAGCCAGCCGCTGTCGGGGCTGAAGGCGAGGGCTTTGATTTCTTCCGACCCATGATCGTCCAGGCGGCGCACGCCTGCGGCGGGGTCAGCGGCGCGCAGGTCCCACAACAGGACGGGGCCACGGTAGTCGGCCGCTGTCGCGGCGCCCGCGGCGGGGGGGGGGGGGGGGGGGGGCGTGTGCGACCCGCTGCGGGGGCGCTCGCGCGCCGCGGCCGGGGGCGTCTACTCGAAGTGGTTCTCGCACCTCTCGTGGGAGTCGGCCCCGACCGCGGAGGCCGCGGCGCCGCGCGAGGTCTTCTGTGTCCACGGCGCGCTGCTGCTGTTGACGGCGCGGGCGCTGGCGTCAGGGGTGCGGATGGACGAGAACCTCTTCATGTACTTCGACGAGGTTGACCTCGGCTTTCAACTCAGGAGGAAAGGTCTGCGGGCCTTGGTTGACCGCCGCGTCGTCTTTAGGCACAACCGCGGGCCGGAGACGTTCGAGCCGCGGACGGGCCGCCTCATGCAGCGCAACCGCCTCTACGTCGCGCGCAAACACGGGCGCTGGTTCCAGGCGCTCTTCTACGCCCTCTACTCCACGCTCCTTGAGCTTCCGTTGAAGTTCGTCGTCCGAACCTTGCAGGGCCGCGCGCGCTTCGCGCTCGCCTGCGTCGCCGGTCAGCTCGAAGGTCTGCGGGGCAGTTCGACACCGAGACACAGAGGCAAGTAACACGGAGCCGACCACATCACTTCATCATCGAAGTCCGCGCGAGTCTGACTTTCCCCTCCAACCTTATGTCGCGCGAAGAGGCGCCGACCATGACGTTGAAGTCTCCCGCCTCCGACACCCAGCCGCCGCGCGCGGGGTCGTAGAAGGCGAAGGCTGACGCGGGCAGCGTGACCGTGAGTCGCTGCTTCTCTCCGGCCTTCAGGAAGAGTTTCGTAAAGCCCTTCAGCTCCTTGAGCGGGCGCGGCAGGCTCGACTCTTCGTCGCGGACGTAGACTTGCGCGACCTCCGCGCCATCGCGGCGTCCGACGTTTTCGATGTCGAACTCAGCCCTTACGTCTCCGCCGCCTTGAGTCAGCTTCAGCCCTGTGTACTCGAAGCGCGTGTAGGAGAGGCCGTGGCCGAAGGGGAAGAGCGGCGCGATGCGTTTCGTGTCGAACCAGCGGTAACCGACGAGCAGCCCTTCCGTATAACTCACAACGCCGTCGCGGCCCGGGTAGCGTCCGAAGGCGTGCGAGTCCTCCCAACGGCGCGGCCAGCTCGCGGGCAGCTTGCCCGAAGGCGACGCGTCGCCGAAGAGGATTTCCGCGAGCGCGCTCCCGCCCTCCTGCCCGAGGTAGAACGCCTGCACGAGCGCGGGCACGCTGTCGAGCCAGCCGCGCGGAGTGACGGGGCCGCCCGAGTTGAGCACGACGACGGTGTTCGGGTTGGCACGCGCGACCGCGTCGATCAACTCATCCTGGCCTTCGGGCAGGTTTAAATCCGGGCGGTCGAGCGCCTCGGTCTCGGTCGCTTCCGAGAGCCCCGCGAAGACGACGGCCATGTCCGCGCGCTTCGCCGCTTCGATTGCCGCGCGGAGCGTCCCTTCTTCAATCCGCCGCCAGCCGAGGCGCGCGTCGGCGTGGCCGTAGCTCTCGTAATGCTCGACGCGCAGACGGCGCGGCTCGCCCGCTTTGAGTTCGACGACCGCGGCGCCGGTGAGCATCGCGTGGTCGGCCCAGAGGTCTACGACGAGCTTGTCATCCAGATACAGACGCCCGCCGTCGTTGCTGCTGAGGCTGAGCGCGTAGCGGCCGGAGACGTTGGCGACGAGGCTGCCCGTCCAACGCGTCGAGAACTGGTCGTCGGGGAAGCCGGGCGCGGGCGAGCCCGTGGCCCAATGGAAATCTACCTGCGCATCGACGCGGCGGATGGCGGGCTCGCCGGACAATTCGACGTTCGTGAAGTATTCGCCTTGAAGCCCGTTCAACTTCCCGTCGGGCGTGCGCAGGTTCTCAGACGGAACGGCGTCCGTGTCTTCGAGCGCCACCACGCCGGGCGCGTGCTCGACGCGGACTTTATCCCCTAACCTCCGCTTAATTCCTTCGAGCGGGCTGACGGAGTAGGGCGGCACGACCTGCGCGCTCCCGCCGCCGCCGAGCCGCGCGACCGAAGCGTTCGGGCCGATGACGGCGATTGAACGAATCTTGTTCGCGTCGAGCGGAAGGACGGCGCGCTCGTTCTTCAACAGCACTATTGACTGGCGAGCCGCTTCGCGTGTGAGCTTGCGGTGCGCGGGCGTGTCGCGCTCGCCCCCGGCAGGCACCTCGCGTTCGAGCAGTCCGAGCGACACCATCGCGCGCAAGGTGCGGCGCACCTTGTCGTCAATCTGCGACTCTTTGACCGCGCCCGCGGCGAGCGCCTTCTTCACCTCGGCCGGGTTGAGGAAGAGGCCGGTCGGCATCTCCAGGTCGAGTCCATTTCGCAAGGTCGGGACGGTTGACTTGACCGCGCCCCAGTCGGACATGACGAGTCCGCGGAAGCCCCAGCGCTTCTTCAAGACTTCGTCGAGGAGATATTCGTTCTCGGTCGCGAACGCGCCGTTGAGCTGGTTGTAGGCGGCCATCACAGACCACGCGCCGCCCTCCTGCACGGCGGCCTTGAAGGCGGGAAAGTAGAGTTCGTGGAGCGTGCGCTCGTCCACGCGCACGTCGATGGTGTGGCGCTCGCGCTCCTGGTTGTTGGCGGCGTAGTGCTTGACGGCGGCCAACACATTTTCGGACTGCACGCCCTTGACGTAGCCGACGGCGATGCGCGCGGCGAGGAAGGGGTCTTCGCCGAAGTTCTCGAAGTTGCGACCGGCCTGCGGCGCGCGCTGGATGTTGACGCAGGGGGCGAGCAGGACGTTCTTGCCCTGCGCCTTCGCCTCGCGCGCAATCGCCGCCCCGACCTGTTCGACCAAGTCCGGGTCGAAGCTCGCCGCGAGCGCGACGCCCGCCGGGAAGGAGGTGGCCGGGCCTGTGCGGATGCCCGCCGGGCCGTCGGTCATGTGCAGCGCCGGGATGCCGAGTCGAGGGATAGACACCGTGTCGAAGCCCGTGCCCGACAACAGCGACAGCTTCTCGTCGAGCGTCATGCGCGACAGCAAGTCTTCGACGCGCGCGTCAACGCCGGACGACGTAAACTTCTGTCCGCCCGTCGCCGCGACGACGAGAACAAAGGTCGGCAGAAGAAGCAGCAGGGCGCGTCCGGCGAGTCTCACAGTCTCCTCTTTCACAACCAGCTCAGGACAGTCACGTAACACCCGACGGCCGTCATGATGACTCCCGCCGCTATCGTCGAGACGAACAGCCAACGCTTCATGCGGAAGGCCGCGGGGAGTTGCGTCCGCTCGACCCAGACCATCGCCAGGCACCAGAGCCCGCACCCGAGCACGCCCGCGACGGGCGCGACGACGCGCGCGATGACGACCGTCTTGTAGCCCGTCAGGATGAGCAGCAGCCCGCCCGCGGCGCTGTACAGGATGACCCACGTCCGCAGGCGCTCAAGACTCCACGCGCGCGCGGGCCAGACGGCGGCTGCCGTCTCGTAAGTCGTCCGCGCGTAGAGCGGGAACGCGCCGTAGATGGCGCCGAGGATGGCGAAGAAGACGCCCGCCTTGTAGACCCAGATTAAACTCGGATGGATGACGCCGAGGAACTGCGACTGCTGGCTGTAGAGGTCCGCGTCGGTCGGCACTAAGCCCCGCGGGTGCAGAACGGCCGCGCCGAGAATCATGAAGCACACGGTGATGACGAGGACGCTCCCGAACGAGACGGCCGTGTCGAGCGCGGGCGCGCGCAGCCAGCTCAAGCCACGCTTGACGACCGAAGGGTCTCGGCTGAGCCCGCGGGGGCCGCCGTCCGTCTGCCCCGCCGCGCCCCAACTCTTCTCGCGCAGGAAACCCACGTAGCCAACGTAGTCCTGCACGCCCCCGCCGACCGCGCCGAGCAGCACGGCCATCTCAAGCAAGACCGTTCGCCCTTTGAAGTCAGGGTAGTTGGCGACGACCCACGCCGGATACTCGGGGATGCGCGGTACGACCAGCCCCCACAACGCCGCGGCCCAGTCGGGCCTGACGAGCAGCACCGCGACGAAGATGAGCCCCACCTTCAGACAGAGTATCAACGTCGAGACGCGCTCGACGACGCCGTAGGTCTGGATGAAGCTTAAGCAAGTCGCCGTCAGGATGACGGCCGCGCCCCAGACAGGCCGTCCCCAACTCGTCCCTTCGCCCACGCCCGTGATCCAGATGCATAGACTGCCGAGCGCGTCCGACAGCGCCGCGATCCACATCGGGAAGGCGGCGACCGAGACGAGGCCGATGAGCTTCGCCGCCCACGCGCGCGGCCCAGGGATGCGCGACCACGCGCGCAGAGGATGCTCGCCCGTCAGCACGAGGTAGCGCGCGCCCGTGTAGACCTGCACGGCCTTGAAGAAGACCGCGGCGAGCACGACCCACAGCAGCGCGTAGCCGAACGCGGCGCCGACGCGCGGCGCAAAGACGGTCTCGCCCGTGCCGACCGTCACCGACGCGATGATCGCGCCGGGGCCGAAGGCGCGCAGCAGCCCCGCCCAACCGCCCGAAAGCTCCGGGCTTGGCGGCTCGTAATTGACGCTCTCCTGTCGCAGTGTTATTCGTCTTCCCTGCTCGAAGGATGTCAGAACTTTTTCGTTCAGAAGGAAGCGCGCGACATTCTCTTATGAAACACTTCCCTAAATCTAGTCCCAATGGTAGCCGCGCCGTGCGAAGCGCGCTCGTCTGCCTTCTCGTCGTCTCTGCCTGCGCGCACACACTCGCGCAGAAGGCCGCGGGTCTTCCGCGCAGCTCGCCCGAGCGACAGGGCATCTCTTCGGCCGCCGTCCTCGCGTTCGTCGAGGCGGCAGACCGTGAAGTAGACCAGATGCACGGCTTCGTGCTCGTGCGCCACGGGCACGTCGTCGCCGAAGGCTGGTGGTCGCCTTACGACGCGCGCACGCCGCACGTACTCTACTCGCTGAGCAAGAGTTTTACATCGACCGCCGTCGGGCTCGCTGTCGCCGAAGGGAAACTCAGCCTCGACGACGAGGTTTTAAAATTCTTCCCCGACGAAGCCCCGGCCGAGCCTTCGCAGAACCTTCGCTCGATGCGCGTCCGAGACCTTCTGCGGATGTCTTCGGGGAACCAGACGGAAGCCGATCTCTTCGCGCCCGGCGACGCGACGTGGGTCAAGCGCTTCCTGGCGCACCCCGTGCCCTTCAAGCCGGGCACGCACTTCCTCTACAACTCGCCCGCGACCTACATGCTCTCGGCCATCGTGCAGAAGGTGACGGGCGCGACCGTGCTCGATTATCTCAAGCCGAGACTCTTCGACCCGCTCGGCTTCGAGAACCCGACTTGGGTCGCGAGCCCGCAGGGCGTCACGGCCGGCGCCTACGGGCTGTCGCTGCGCACGGAAGAGATCGCGCGCTTCGGCCAGCTCTATTTGCAAAAGGGTTTGTGGCAGGGGCGTCAACTTATCCCCGCGTCGTGGGTCGAGGAGGCGACGGCGCGGCAGACCTCGAACGGTTCCGCGCCGAAGAGCGACTGGGATCAGGGCTACGGCTATCAGTTCTGGCGCTCGCGCCACGGCTGGCGTGGCGACGGCGCGTTCGGGCAGTTCTGCCTCGTCGTGCCCGAGCTGGACGCGGTCGTCGCCATCAACAGCGGCACGCGCGACATGCAGAGCGTGATGAATCTCGTCTGGAACAAACTGCTGCCCGAGATGAAGCCGGGACGCTTGCCGGAGGACAACGCCGCCCGTCAAAAGCTTGAGGCGAAGTTGAAGGGATTGACTGTCAAATTCCAGACGGGCCGGGCCACCTCCGCGCTCGCCGCGAAGGTGTCGGGGCGCTGGTACGAGTTCCCCGAGAACGAACGCGGCATCAAGGCCGTCGCCTTCGACTTCCGCAGCGACGCGCCCGCGCTCCTCGTCCGCACGGCCGCGGGCGAGACTCGAACGACGGTCGGGTTCGAGTCCTGGGCGAAGGGCCGCGGGGGCTTCGCCAACGGCCTCGACAAAGCGTTGGGTGTTCCCTCGCTGCCTTTGTCTGCCGCGAGCGGCGCGTGGACGGCGGAAGACACTTATGCGTTAAAGATTGTCCTTTACGAGACGCCGTACTATTCGACGCTGACGTTCAAGTTCGAAGGCGAACGGCTCGTGCTCGACTCCGAGCACAACGTCTGGTTCGGGCAGCCGAAGCAGACGCAGCTCTCGGGACAGGCCGCGAAGAGTCCGTAGCTCATTGCGTCACGACCGTCCCCATCTTCACCACCTCGAAGTCCGAGCCCTTGAGCCCCTTCAAGGTGTTCAGCTCCGAGTCGTTCCAGCGCGGGTCGGGCGCGCCGCTCACGTACCAGTTGCTCCCGTTGTCGGCCAGAATCATCCCGTACTTTTTCAGCGCCCGCAGGATGACCTGCATCGCGGGCGAATAGCCGGAGATGTCTACCGTCGCCTTCAGCCGCACGCGCATCCCCATCGGCGGGAGGTTCGGGTCGGTGTTGCTGCTGGCGAAGTGGCGCGCGGGCAGGACGTACGCGCGGCGCGTGCGCGACGCGGTGAAGCGCAGCGCGTGCGCAATCTCTTTACGGCCGAAGACTTCGTCGTAGCGGACGAGACCCGGAAAGATCGGCAGGCCCGCGGCGTCGGCCGAAGTCCAACCGGCCGGTCTCAGCGCGTTCGAGCTGAGGTCGTAGACGGCGCCGCTCTCCGCGTTCCAGCCCGCGCCGTTGGGGAAGGCGCGGTAGAGTTCGTAGAGCTTCCAGTTGTCCCGGTCGATGACGAGGACGTGTCGGTCGCCCGTGCCGTTCGGGCCGCCCTCGATTGGCGCGTCGGAAGGAACGGGGTAAGGGCCGGGGTCGCTCTCGTCGCCGTAGGCGGTGAAGGTGATAGGCACCTTCGCCTGCGCGCCCGAGACGACGTAGTACGGGATGCCGTTCGGCGCGCCGTTCCAGACCGTGCCGAAGTCTGGATGAAGTGAAGTACCGAGCCCCATGCTCGCGATGAGGTTGGCGGAGTTCGGGTCTACCTGCTCGTTCGAGACATCTTGGTTCCAGGCGTTGTCCGCGGGGAAGAGCCGCTTGCCGTTGAGGCTCGCGCCCGCGCCGAGGTCCGGCTGCTGCGCGCCGACGCGGAAGCGCACGCGGTTGCTCGCAACTCCCCGCAGCGTGACGCCCAACAGCACCTCGCCCGTCGAGTCGGACATCTGGTCGCTCAGTCTAACCACGACGGAACTCATCCACTCGAAGCCGGGCACGGGGTCTACGCGCTCGACCGTCAAAGGGTAGACGTTGTGCGCCGCGTCCTCGGCCGCGGCCGTCAACGCCGAGGCCGTCTCGCCGGGTAGAAGCTGAACGTTCTGCGCGAAGAGCATCACGCGCGTCCGCGCGTCCGCGCTGAAGGGGAGGGCCTGCGTGAAGG
>CAXTSK010000247.1:0-7639 GCA_964246655.1 uncultured Pyrinomonadaceae bacterium | reverse complement strand
CCCCTGCACAAACCTCTCCGCCCGACGCCTCGTCCCGCCTGAACTCGAACGGAGGTAGAAGAACCTTTCCAGAGGGCCGCGCCCCGCGGCGTTTACTTTGACAACATGGCCGTGGGCCTTCCGCGTTGTGCGGCGCGCGCTTTAAGGGTCGGCTGAACCGTCCGGCCCGGACGAGCGTTAGCGCGTGGCGGAGAGGAACCTGCGGCGATGGCTCCGAAGGATGAAGAACATGGCACACATCAAAAAATTACCCGCGGCTGCGGCGCGAGGCACGCTCGTCCTCCTGCTCGTCGTCGCGCTGGGCCAACTGGCACTCGGCAACAGCCCCGTCGGCGCGGCGGCTGCGAAGCCGCCCGTTGCCACCTCTGTGCGCGCGGTCATCTCCGGCCCGGCCACGCTCATCACCATCGAGGGGACGGCCCCGATGCCCTACACCGTCAGGCGCCCCGACGCGCTCCACGTCGTCGTCGAACTGCCGGGCGTTGACGGCTCGCAGCTCTCGCCGACCTACGGCGTCTCCTCGCCCCTAGTCGAGGGCTTGACCGTCAAGCACGCGCTGCGCGAGGGCGAGCCGGTCGCCAGCCTTCAGGTGAGCTTGCGCGCGCCCGTGCGCGACCGCTCGCGCCTCGAAGGTAGCCACCTCGTCCTCGAACTGCTGCCCGGCGACCCCGCCGCATCTTCGAACACCCCCGCGGCGCAGAACGGCTCCACGCCTTCGCCGACGCCCGCCGCCGGCGGCGCGGCCCCGCAGACCACGCAGGGTGCGCAGTACGGCCAGCCCGGCTTCGTCGGCGAGCCCATCAACCTCAACGTCGTCAACGCCGACATCCGCGACATCCTCAACTACATCACCGAGCAGTACGGCGTGAACTTCGTCGTGGACGCCTCGGTCAAGGCCGTGCCCGTCACCATCAACGTGACGGACGTGCCCTGGAACTTCGCGCTCGACTCGATCCTGAAGGCCAACCGGCTCGGGGTCGAGGTCAACGGCAACATCCTGCGCGTCGCGACGCTCAACGTGCTGAAGGACGAGTCGCGCATCCGCGCCGAAGAGGAGATGGCCCGCACGGCGCTGCGCGACGCGCAACTGCTCAACCAGCCGCTCTTCACCGAGTTCATCCGCCTCAACTACGCGCGCGCCGCGGGCTCGCTGGCTTCGCCGGCGGACGGCGCCGACTCGTTCACGGGCGGCGGCGTCTCCTCGGCGGGCGCGGGCGCGGGCGGCGACGCCGGCATCCTCCCGATCATCAAGCGCAGGCTCTCGACGCGCGGCAGCATCGAGGTGGACGCGCGCAGCAACACGCTCATCATCACGGACGTGCGCGACAACATCGAGGCCATCCGCAGGCTCGTCACGCTCCTCGACCAGCCCGAGCCGCAGGTCGAGATCGAGACGCGTATCGTCGTCGCCAGCCGCAGCTTCAGCCGCGACCTCGGCGTCCAGCTCTCGGCCTCCGTCTTAAACCCGAGCCGCGGCGGCGGGGTCTCGTTCACGAACGCCCAGAACGGCAGCGTCGCGGGCCTCAACCCCGGGGGCCTGCCGGGCGGCCTGGTGGGCACGCCCCAGCCGTCGGTGGGCATCGGCGCCAACGAGCCGACGACCGTCATCGGCCTGACGACCGGCATCTTCGGCACCGCGCAGATCGGCGCGCTCATCACCGCCGCCGAGAGCAAGGGCCAGGCGAAGGTGGTCGCCATGCCGCGCGTCACGGCTCTGAACAACCGCTCGGCGCAGATCGAAAGCGGCGCGCAGATCCCCGTCATCACGCCGCAGGCCAGCGGCGGCACGACCGGCGTGTCCGTCTTCACGACGACCTTCGTCTCGGTGCCGCTGCGGCTCTCCATCACGCCGCAGATCACCGACGCCGGCACCGTCATCCTGCGCGTGACAATGGAGAACAACACGGTCAACCGCACCCTCATCAACGCGCTCGGCACGCCGGGCATCGACACGCAGCGCATGCAGACCGAAGTGCTCGTGCCCGACGGCGGCACCACGGTCGTCGGCGGCGTCGTCAACGACCGCGAGAACGACGCGCAGAACCGCACGCCGGGCCTCTCCAGCGTGCCTGTGATCGGCAACCTCTTCAAGCGCAAGACCATCTCGCGCAACACCGACGAGATACTCTTCTTCATCACGCCGCGCATCTACCGGCCGGACTACCAGGGCCGCCGCATCGACACGGAGCCCGCGACGGCCACGCGTTCGGTGACGATTGCGCAGCCGGTCCCGCTCGGCAACCCCGAGACGAACACGCCCGCCACGTCCGTCACCCCCGGCCCCAACTCGCAGCAGCAGTCGCCCGTGCCCTCGCTCGTCCAGCCGACCACCTACCCGTCGGCGACCACCACCCCGCCGACGAGCGAGTCGCAGACCACGACGCCGCCCCGCCCGTAAAGGAGGACTGAAGCAGAGATGTTTAAGCAGGCACTCACAGAGATAGTCGAACGCACGGAGGGCGCGACCGGCGCGCTCATCATGGGCATGGACGGCATCGCGGTCGAGCGGGTGCTTTTGCCCGAGGGCAGCGACGCGAACATGGACGTGGCGGCGGCCGAGGTCACCTCGCTCGTCCGCAGCGCCATGCGCGCGGGCACGAACACCGGCCTCGGCGCGCCGCAGGAGTTGTTCGTCCAGTTCGAAGGCGCCCGCGTCCTCGCCCGCCTCTTCTCCCCCGAGTACTTCGTCGTCCTCGCCATGAAGCCCGACGGCAACCTCGGCCGCGGCCGCTACGAACTCCGCAAGGCCGAATTGAAGCTCGCGCGCGAGTTCGCTCTGTAGGGGAGAAGTAGGCAGTAGGCAGATGGCAGTAGGCAGTTAAGACGGCCTACCTCAACCCGCGTAAAATAATCGGAGGCGGCGAGTCGTAATCTCGCCGCCTCCGATTATTTAGATCTGCTTTTTGAAAGTCTTCTTGCCTTCAACTGCCTACTGCCATCTGCCTACTGCCTACTCTCAGTCAACACTGCGGAATCCTCACCGAGTTAATGCCGCGCAACAGCACGCGCTGGCGGCGCTGGACGCGGCGGGGGTTCTTCTGCGGGTTGAAGATGTTGAGCGGGGAGGGAATCATCGCGGCGAGGTAGGCCGCCTCCTGCGGCGAGAGGTTGGCGGCGGGCTTGCGGAAGTAGGTCTGCGCCGCGGCCTCCGCGCCGTAGATGCCGTCGCCCCACTCGATGACGTTGAGGTAGATTTCCAGTATCCGGCACTTCGTGAGCGAGCGTTCGAGGAAGTAGGTGATGGCCGCCTCCTTCACCTTGCGCGCGGCCGTGCGCTCCGAAGAGAGGTAGAGGTTCTTCGCCAACTGCTGCGAGACGGTCGAGCCGCCGCGCCTGAACTTGCTCAGGTCGGGTATCCAGTCCGAAGGGTCGTCGTCGCCCTCCTGCTTCGCCTCCTTCTCTGACTCCTTCTGCCCGGCCTCCCAGGCCCTCTGGATGGCCTCGTAGTCGAAGCCGTGGTGCACGACGAAGTTCGTGTCCTCACCCGCGAGCACCGCGCGCTGGAGGTTGACCGAGATGCGCGAGAGCGGCACCCACTGCTGCACGCGCCGCGGCTCGCGCCCCTCGTCGCGCGCCTCCTTCAGCCGCGTCTCGATCATGCTCGTCGTCTCCGGGTTCTTCGTCTGGAGGTCGGACACGCGCGGGAACGTGAAGACTTCGTAGACGACGAACAGCGTGATGAGCGCCAGCACGACGAGCGTGCCCTTCTTAATAATGTTCCAGGTGACTCTCCACATGCGGGAGCGGATTATAAGTTGTTCAGTACGGGATTGAAAATCTCTTTGGCCGCGCGGATGGTGTTGCAGTGTATCTCGACGGTGTCATCGATGTCTTTAGCGTAGCCTCCCGACATGACGGTGGCGACGGGCACGCCGCGCGCGCGGCACTCGCGTAAGACCAGCTCGTCGCGCGCGCGCAGCCCTTCGAGGGTGAGCGAGAGGCGGCCGAGCTTGTCGCCCTCGTACGGGTCTGCGCCGCCGAGGTAGAAGACGAGGTCGGGCGCGTGCTCGAAGACGCGGGGCAGGTGGCGCGCGAGCGTCGCGAGATACTCTTCGTCCGTCGTGCCGTCGGCCAGTTCCACGTCGAGCGACGAGCGCAGCTTAAAGAGCGGGTAGTTCTTCGCGCCGTGCATCGAGAAGGTGAAGACCGACTCGTCCCCTTCGAAGATATGCGCCGTCCCGTTGCCCTGGTGCACGTCAAGATCGACGACGGCGAAACGTCGGGCCAGGCCGTCGCGTTGCAGCACGCGCACGGCGACGGCCACGTCGTTGAGCACGCAGAATCCCTCGCCGTGGTCTGGGAAGGCGTGGTGCGTGCCGCCCGCAAGGTTCGCCCCGACGCCTTCGCCGAGCGCGAACCGCGCCGCCGCGCACGTCCCCGCCGTGGCGAGGAACGAACGGCGCACGAGCGCCTTCGACCACGGCAGACCCAGCCGCCTGACCTCCCGCGGCGTCAGAGAGCCCGCGCGCAGGCGCGTCACGTAATCATCCGTGTGCACCAGCAGCACGTCGGCCACGGGCGCCTCGCGCGGCTCGAAAATCTCGGCGGGCGCGAGCGTCCCTTCGGCGACCAGACGGTCACGCACCAGCTCGAACTTCCGGATGGGGAAGACGTGCCCTTTGCCGATGTCGGCGTAGTAACGCGGGGTGTAGCAGACGCGCATGATTCGGCTCAGCGTTTGCGCTGGCGCGGGTCGAGGTATTCGCGCAGGCCGTCGCCGAGGAAGTTGAAGGCGAGGACGGTGAGCGCGATGGCGAGGCCCGGCGCGAGCATCGCGTGCGGCGCGCGCTGGAGCGTGGCGAGGTCGCGCGCCTCTTCGAGCATCACTCCCCAGGACGGCGCGGGCGGAGGCACGCCGAGTCCTAAGAACGAGAGCGAGGCTTCGGAGAGCACCGCGCCGGCCATGCCGAGGCTCGCCTGCACGATGAGCGGCTGCACCGCGTTCGGCAGGACGTGGAAGAGCAGGATGCGCCAGTCCCTCGCCCCCAGCGCACGCGCCGCCTGCACGAAGTCGTACTCGCGCACCTTCAAGACCTGCGCGCGCATCACGCGCGCATACCCGACCCAGCCGATGACGCACAGCGCGAGGATGAGCTTGCCGAGCCCCGCGCCGAGGAACGCCACCATCGCGATGGCGAGCAGCAGCCCCGGGAAGGCCAGGAAGACGTTGAAGACGTAGCCCGAGACGACGCGGTCGATCCAGCCGCCGTAGAAGCCCGCCAGCGCGCCGATGACCGTCCCCACCGCGGCCGACACCGAGACCCCCACCAGCCCCACCTCCAAAGAGATGCGCGCCCCGCAGACCACCCGCGAGAACACCTCGCGCCCGGTCGCGTCCGTCCCCAGCCAGTGCTCGGCCGAAGGCGCCTTGTACCGCGCCAGCAAATCAATCGCGCCCACGTCGTGCGTCGCAATCCAGGGCGCGAGCAGCGCCACCAAAACGAGCAGCACGATGAAGACGAGTCCGAAGTAGGCCAGCCGGTTCATGAGACTCTGATTCGCGGGTCGAGACGACGGTAAAGAAGGTCGGTGAGCGTGTTCGCCAAAATGTATGTGACGCTGATGACGAGGACGCAGCCCTGCACCAGACGATAGTCGCGCTTGTTGATGCCCTCTTCCACCAACAGCAGGCCGATGCCGGGCCAGTTGAAAATCTTCTCGGTGATGATGGCGCCCGCTAAGAGCACGCCGAGCTGAAGGCCCAACACAGTGACGACGGGGATGAGGCCGTTCTTCAGGACGTGCTTGTAGACGACCGTGTGCTCGCCCAGGCCCTTGGCGCGCGCCGTGCGGACGTAGTCCTCGCCCATCTCTTCAATCACCGACGAGCGCACCATGCGGGTGAGAAGCGCCGAGAGCGCCGCGCCGAGCGTGACCGCCGGCAGGATGATGCTCGACCAGCCGAAGCGCCCCGAAGGGTCGAGCCAGCCGAGCCACACGGCGAAGACGTAGATGAGCAGCGGCCCCACGACGAAGCTCGGTAGACTGATGCCGACGAGCGCGACGACCGAGAGCGCGTTGTCGAGTAAGTTCCCGCGGTTCGTCCCCGCCACGACGCCCAAAGGCACCGCGATTGAGACTGCGATGAGCAGGGCGGCCAACGCGAGTTGTATCGTCGCTCCGTAGCGCGACAGTATCAGCTCGCGCACGGGACGGTCGGTGCGGAACGAGTTGCCCATGTCGCCGCGCAGGATGCCGCGCCAGTAATCGACGTAGCGGTTGTGCGCGCCGTTCCACTTCAAGCGGCGCGGGCCACCCTCCTCGTGCGCGGTGTAAGAGAAGAAGAAGGCCGGGCGGTCGAGCCCGTGCTTCTGCCGGAACTGCGCGAGCGCCTCGGGCGTCGCTTGGTCGCCGAGGATGGCCGTCGCCGGGTCGCCCGGCACCAGCTCAATCAGAATCGTCACCAGGCTCACGACCGTCCACACGACGAGCAGCAGGATGAGCAGACGGCGCGCGATGTCGAACAGCTTGCGCTTCATCAAACTTAACTTTGAAGGGAAATCGGATTGCGGAGTGATGATAACACGAAGAGCAGTAGACAGTAGTCAGTAGCCAGTAGAAAGACAACACGGCGCGTCCCGATTATAAGCCGAGCGCGCCGCCTCTTCTTCTACTGGCTACTGACTACTGTCTACTCACATAAAAACCTAGCCCGACGAATTCAAATCCTCGACGGCGGCCCCGACAACCACCAAAGAGGCAGAATTCGCCGGGCTAGTTCATCGGCCGCAGCGAATGCGAGGCGCGGCCAAGCCCTTAAACTTCATGCGGCGCGGGCGCCCGTGTGCAGCGCGGCGATCCCGCCCGTCAGATTCTTATAACCGACCCCTTCGAAACCCTCTTCGCGCATCAACTCGGCCAGACGTTTCTGATCCGGGAAGCGCGACACGGAGTCGGGCAAATATTCATAAGCCCCGCGCGCGCCGCTCACCCAACCTCCGACGCGTGGCAGCACGCGCGTGAAGTAGAAACGAAACAGCGCTCGAAAGCCCGGCACGACGGGGCTCGAAAATTCGAGGACGGCCAGACGGCCCCCCGGCCTCAAAACCCTCCGCAACTCGCGCAGGCCCTCGCTCACGCCCGCGAGGTTCCGCAGGCCGAAGGCGATGGTAACGGCGTCGAACGTCTCGTCCGCGAACGGGAGACTCAGCGCGTCGCCCTCGACGAAGGGAACCGTGCGGGAGGCTTCTACGGCCTTGCGCCGCGCGACCTCAAGCATGGGTCGGCAGAAGTCCAAACCGACTACCTGCCCCGCGCCCGCGTCCGCGAGCACGAAAGAGAGATCGCCTGTCCCGCAAGCGACATCGAGGACGCGCGCTTCATCAATAAGCGAAGCACTTAAACTGCGCGCGACCTCGCGCCGCCAACGTTTGTCAACGTTCCCCGAGAGCAGGTGATTCAGAAGGTCGTAGCGGCCGGCAATCCCGGAAAACATCGCCCGCACGCGCCGCGCGTGCTCGGCTTTCGAATCGACTGTCTCAGGGGAATTACGCAACAAGGTTATGTGAAGACGGGCGGCCGTTGGTTGCAGTTAACTTGCAGTTTCTTTGCGAGTTGAGGGCGTAGGTTACGCCCCTTAAGGCCGCTTCAGTTGGAGCGTCGGCTGTTGCGGCTTGGGCGTGGGCTGCGGTTGAGGAGG
>CAXTSK010000246.1:5916-7648 GCA_964246655.1 uncultured Pyrinomonadaceae bacterium | reverse complement strand
GCTGATCCCGGACGCGGCGTTCAACGCGATCGAGGTGCGCCCGGTGATGGCCGACAGCCGCTCGATGTTGTCGCTCGTGGTGGTGGTGTCTTCGCCCGCCAACTCTAAGGTCTCGCGCTTGAGCCTGGGCGTCTCATGCGCGCGGAGGATGGCTCGTCCGAGGTCTTCGTACCAGACGGGTTGAAAGGGCTGGTTGCCCGCGTCGATGACGGGCACGACCGGGAGCGCGCGCACGAGTTTTAAGAGCGTCGAGATGACCTCGTCGCCCGGGCCGTAGACGTTGCCCGGTCGCAGGATGAGCCAGTCGAAGGCGGAGGCGCGCACAAGCTCTTCGGCCTTGAACTTCGAGCGGTGATACTGGGATCGGCCTCGCTCCGCGCCGAGTGAGGAGACATAGATGAAGCGCTTCAGGCCGGCGCGCGCGGCCTCGGCGAGGACGTTGCGCGTGCCCGCGACGTTGACGCGCTCGAAGGTGAGCGCGGGCGGCGACTCGTCCACGATGCCCGTGACGTGTACGACGGCGCCGCAGTCTTCGGCAGCGCCGCGCAAGCTTGAAACGTCGGTCACGTCGGCCGCGAACGGCTCGACCTCCGCTGGCCAGCGCTTCGCATTCGTCTCGGCCCCGCGCGAAAGCAGCCGCACGGTGTGGCCGGCCCCGACGAGCGCAGGGAGCAAGCCCTCGCCGATGACGCCCGTCCCTCCGGTCACGAGAACTCTCATCCGTCAAACCCCCGCCCTGAAAGATGGAACCAATTAACCCGCGTTGTTTCACGCGGCGATGGCGGTGCGGCAGAGAAAGTATTGTTTTCGGCCCGGAAAAACGGCGCTCGGACATCCGCGGTGCTCATCCGCGGTCGATGACGAAGGTCGAGAGCGCGCGGTTGCCCGCGGGGTCGAAGGTCGCAAGCTCTTTCAAACCCCCGTCAGGCCCGAGCGCAGCGAACGCCGTCACGACCATCCGCTCGGCCGTAACCTCTGCGACGAGGAAGTTGCCCGCGGCCGCCCAACAGGTCGTGTGCGCTGCGGCGAAGTCCGAAGGGGGTTCGAGCCGCACCTTGCCGCCCGCGCCCGTGACGAAGTAGTCGATGCCCTCGACGCGCGAGTGCTGGAAGTTGTGCTCGTGCCCGCTGAAGACGGCTCGCACGCCCGAGCGTTTGAAGAGCGGCAGCATGTGCCTGACGAGGGACTTCGAGTTCCCGTGCTGCGGCCCCGCGCAGAAGGGCGGGTGGTGCGTGAAGGGGATGCGCCACGGCCGCACGCCCTCTTCCGTCGTGGGGAAGGACGCGTCGAGGAAGGAGGCGTGGTTCTTGTGCTCGAAGAACCTCTCGCCGAAGAGCAAAGACTGGCGCGACGTGTCCACGCAGACGAACTCCACGTCCGCGCCGTAGCGGAAGCGGTACATCAGCCCCGGCCCGATGGACGAACGCCCCGCCGACTCCTCGCCCGTGAAGCGCTCGTTAAGGAAGAAATTGTCGATGAGCTGCTGCCGGTCGTCGCTCGCCTCGGTCTCGCCCGTGTCGTGGTTGCCGACCGCGGGGTAGACGGGGATGCGGTTGAGAAGGTAGCGGTAGGGCTGGTAGAAGGTGAAGAACCAGTCGTCGTCCTCGTCGCCGGTCGCGCCGAAGGGGATGCCGAGCAGAGTCTTCCCCGCGTAGATGTTGTCGCCGGTCGTGAGCAGCAGCCTCACCCCCCGCGCCACCCCCGCCTTCTCCAAAGCATCCGCAACCTCACC
>CAXTSK010000246.1:0-5842 GCA_964246655.1 uncultured Pyrinomonadaceae bacterium | reverse complement strand
TCGTCGGGGGGCGGGTGCGTGCGGAAGCGGTTGTCGTAGCGGCGGCCGTTCAGCTTCAACCCCTGACCCCCGGCGTCCACGACCCAGTCGCGCCGCTCGCCCGCGGCCCACTCCTCGCCGCCGACGATGACGCGGTAGGTGTACACGGTGTCGGGCGTGAGTCCCGTGACCCAGGCGTGGTTGGTCGTGGTCGTCTCGGCGAAGCCGACGAGGTTTCCCGTCGCGTCGAACACCTCGACGCGCGCGGCGCCGAACGGCTCGCTGCGCGCGCCGATGGACTCGCGGCGCGGCGGGTGGACGTGTTCGAGGTCGCTGTCGTCAACCAGCTTCCACTCGTCGCCGCCCCTCCGGCCGCGCACGCGGAAGTAGAAGCCGCCCCACGCAATCAGCGCGGCCTTGTGCGTCAGCCCCGCGAGGTAAAGATAAGGCTCGGCGTGAAAGTCAGGCATAGATGTGGCCGTGTCGAAGACTTGTCAGAGGCGGTTTCGGCTTAACCCTCAAGCGCCCTCTTCAAAGCCGCCCGGGCGAGCAGGCGCGTCGAATCCAGCGTGGGCAGCGGCGCGTCGTCCGGCCGCACGATGAGAGGTAGCTCGGTGCAGCCGAGGACGACCGCGTCGCAGCCGCGCCCCTTCAACTTGTCGGCCACCTCGTTGAGGTAAAGCCGCGAGGCTTCGGGGAAGCGGCCGTTGACCAGCTCGTCGAAGATGATGTCGTTGATTTTGTCTCTGTCGGCGGCGTCGGGTATCTCGCGCTCTATCCCGAACGCCTTCAAGGCGCCGGGGTAGACCGGCCCCTCGGTCAGGTACTTCGTCCCCATGACGCCGAGCCGCTTGAAGCCCTTGCGGCGTGCCTCCTCGCCGACCGCCTCGGCGATGTGTATCCAGGGGATGGGCGAGCGCGGCGTCAGGTACTCGAACGCCTGGTGGTACGTGTTGTCCGGGCAGATGGCGAAGTCGGCCCCGGCCTGCGCGACCTTCCGCGCCGACTCCAACAGCACCCCGGCCAACCCCTCCCAGTCGTCCGCGCGGACGTAACGCATGTGCTCGGCCAGCGGCACCGAGTTCATCGTGATCTCCGGGTGGTTGTGCTCGCCCAACACGAACGGCGCCTCCAGACAGATCGTCCGGTAGCACAACGCCGCCCCCTCCGCGCTCCCCACCACGATGCCGATGTGTTTCGTCACAATATGTTCTCCTCCGCTTTCCCTTTGAGGCTGAGAGAATGTACACCCAAGTGCCGGTAAGGGTGAGGGGCCGTCATTTCGCCGGGGCGGCGGGTATCTCCTGATGGAACGCTATCAGCCATTTGCCGCCGCGCTTGACGTACGTCGTGGATGACCACAGCAGGCCGACCTCCGGCTTGCCCCCGCAGACGATGTCGTAGGTATATCCGTACGTCAGCAGGGCAACGTCTTTGCTCAGCAACGTGACCTTAGTCTTGTCCAGCGCGTAACTGTTCACCGTGCAATTATTGTCTATGATGACCCGCACGTACTGAGCCTTGCCCCCGACTCCATCCTGGTCGAGGTACTGGCCGTCTTCGGCCATGTGCTCTTCAAAGAATCGCTTGTCCTTGTTCTTCCACGCTTCGAACGCCCTTTGTTCGAGCGCAACGATCTCCGCCGCAGACGGGTTATCGCGCTTGACCTGACCCGAAGTGAAGGTGAACGCCGCCGCCATCAACGTTAACGTCAAGATTAATCGTTTCATCGGGGTTCCTTTTCCTTTAGAAGAGAGAGCGAGCGGGGGATAATCTTTCATCAAACCCGGCGCCCGGTCAACTCCAACCAGGGTAGACACCCTTCATGTTGAGATAAAGCTTGCCGCGCCGTGGGGCGCGGACTACAATCTGCGCGCCGTCCGAACGTTGACTGCCTCTCTAAAAGCTTCGAAGTTTTGCGACACGCACGGCAAACGAGTCTCGGAACGCGTCGCTCCGTCGTCAGGTCGGTCTTGACGGCGGCGCTGCTGCTCTGCGTCACGTCGGGGGCGCTGCCGGCCGAAGCCGTCCTTAACCCTCACAACTCGATGCCGTGCTGCCGCGGCATGAAGGGCATGGCCGGAGAGTGTCACGGCAACTCCTGCCCCATGCACCTGCGCGCCCGCGCGAAGCCCGCCCGGCGGGTTGAGCGCGATCCCGTATGCGGGGCCGAGAGCGCGCGCAAGGCGTTAGCCGGAAAGACGCCCGTCGCTTCTCAAACAGCCTCAGAGCATAAACACGACGCGGGCGCGTCGGCGCGAGATGACGAGCATGGGACTTCGCGTCAGACGTTCGCGGGTGCCGCTTCGCTTGCCAAACCATGCCCGTCGGAGTGCTGCGGCGGTGCCGCGGGCGCTTTCACGGGCCTGCGGCGACAGCGCGGCGACGCGACGCTCGGCCACAACCAACGCCCGCGCCCGCCAGACTCCGAGCCGCAAGCCTACGCCCCTTCGGGCTTCATCAAAGTCGCGTCCGCACTCCGCAGGCTCCACCCGCCACGCGCGCCTCCAAACCGCCCGGACACCCGCACAGCTTAAACACCGAAGACTTCTTCGCGCCGGCGCGTGTCCACACGTCGGCGGCCGAGGCGTCTCCGGCGGCAGTCACTCCAACGCGCACGGCCTTACGAACCGCCGTGTCGTCCCCGCGCCTTTGCGGCGGGGGAGACCTTCAGGAGAGATTGCGATGAAGACTCTCAAAAGAGATAGGGCTGCGTTGTCGGCCCTCCTCATGCTCGCGCTCGGCGCTGTGTTGATGTCGTCGGCGCTCGGGCAGCAGGCGGTGACTTCGGCCACGATAGGCGGCAGGGTCGTGGACGCGAACGGCGCGGCGCTCCCGGGCGCGACCGTCACGGCCACGAACACGGAGACCAACCAGAGCCGTACGTCCGCGACCGACGAAGAGGGGCGTTACAGGTTCTCGTACCTCGCCGTCGGGACTTACCAGTTGAGGGTAGAGAAGGCGGGCTTCGCCACGCTGAACAGGCGGCTCACGTTGACCGTCGGGCAGGCGCTCGAAGTGACGCTCGCGATGACGGTGGCCGGCGTCGCAGAGAGCGTGAGTGTGACCGACGCGGACGCGCCCGTCTTCGAGACGGCGCGCACACAGTTGGCCGAGACGGTCGTGCCGAAGGAGATCGACAGCCTCCCTCTGAACGGGCGCAACTACCTCGACCTCGCCGCGCTTACGCCCGGGGTCACGCGCACGAACCCGGTCGCCAACCAGCGCTTCCCCGAAACGTCCGCCGTCCCGGGCACGGGTCTTTCGATCACGGGGCAGCGCTTCATCAACAACGGGTTCGTCGTGGACGGCCTCTCCTCGAACGACGACGCGGCCGACCTCGCGGGCACGTTCTACAGTCAGGAGGTGATCCGCGAGTTCGAGGTCATCACGTCGGGCGGCATCGCGGAGTTCGGGCGCGCGTCGGGCGGGGTCGTCAACATCGTCACGCGCTCGGGGACGAACGAGTTCCTCGGCAGGGTCTACGGCTTTCTCAGGAACCGGCGGCTCGACGCGCGCAACGCGCTCGCGCCCGCCAAAGACCCGTTCACGCAGGCGCAGTACGGCGCCTCGTTCGGCGGCCCCGTCAGGCGCGACCGCTCCTTCTTCTTCTCGAACTTCGAGCAGACGCGCCTGAACAACGCGGCCGTCATCACCATCCCGAACGCAAACGTCGCGGCCGTCAACGCGCGGCTCGAACAGATAGGTTATCAAGGCCCGCGCGTCTCGACGGGCGTCGTGCCGACGGGTTTCGACACGACGAATTTCATGTTCCGTCTCGACCAACGCCTAAGCGAGAAGCAACAGCTCACGGCGCGCTACAACCTTTACGACATCGAGAGCCTCAACGCGCGCAACGTCGGCGGCCTCAATGCCGTGAGCCGCGGCACGGCGCTCTCGAACCGCGACCAGACGTTGGCCGCCGGTCTCGTCTCGACGCTCACGGCCGGGACGTTCAACGAGGCACGCGCGCAGTACACGCGCAGCCGGTTGGCCGCGCCCGTCAACGACGCGGTCGGCCCGGCCGTCAACATCGCGGGTGTCGCTAACTTCGGCACGGCCACCTTCTCGCCCACGGCGCGCGACCTCGACACCTTCGAGTTCGTCGATAACGTCTCGACCGCGCGCGGCGCGCACGCGCTCAAGTTCGGCGCCGACTTCCTGTTCGACCGCGTCAACATCACGTTCCCCGGCGCGCTCCAGGGCGTCTACTCTTTCCAGTCGCTCGCGAGCTTTCTGACGGGGCGCTACACGACCTTCCAGCAGGCTTTCGGCGCGGCCGAACAGTTCCAGTCGAATCCAAACGTCGGCCTCTTCGCGCAGGACGAGTGGAGGCCGCGCCACGATTTGACGCTCAACCTCGGCCTGCGCTACGACGCGCAAGTTTTACCCGACCCCGTCCGGACGGACGCGAACAACTTCGCGCCGCGCGTCGGCGTCGCGTACTCGCCGGACTTTTTAGGGCGCGGGCGTAAGACGGTCGTTCGCGCGGGCTACGGCATCTTCTTCGACCGCATCCCTCTGCGCGCGACTTCGAACGCCTTGCAGCGCGACGGCTCGAAGTACCGCGTGGCCGTGCTCTCCTTCGGGCAGGAAGGGGCGCCCGCGTTCCCGAACGCGTTGACGGCGTTCCCGCCGAAGCTGCTCGTCAGCATCACGACGATTGACCCGAACATCAGGAGCGCTTACAGCCAGCAGGCGAGCGTGCAGGTCGAGCGCGAGTTGTCGGGCGCGATGTCGCTCTCGGTCGCTTACCTGCGCACGCGCGGCGAGCACATCATCCTTTCGCGCAACGTCAACGTGCCGCGCTTCCCGGCCGCGGCGGGCGTCTTCAACCTGGGGAGGCCCGACGCGCGCTTCGGCAACGTCTCGCGCTTCGAGTCGTCGGGCGACAGCTATTACGACGGGCTGCTCGTCTCCTTCCAACGGCGCTTCAGCCGGCGGGCGCAGGCGCGCGTCTCTTACACTTTGTCGAAGGCGATTGACGACGTGGGTAATGCCTTCTTCTTCTCGCCGCAGGACAATTTCAATCTGAGGGACGAACGCGGGCTGGCCGACAACGACCAGAGACATCGCCTCGCGTTGAGCGGGTCGTTCGAGACGCCGCGGGCGGTCGGCGGCTTCGAGCTGAGTTACATCTTTCAGTACGGCTCGCGCCTGCCGTTCAACGTCGTGACCGGCACGGACAGGAACAACGACACGAACGTCAACGACCGGCCCGCGGGCGTGGGGAGGAACACGGGGCGCGGCTTCGACTTCGCGTCGCTCGACCTGCGCGTGAGCCGGCGGGTTAGATTCGGCGAGCGCACGAGCCTCGAAGTGATCGCAGAGGGCTTCAACGTGCTCAACCGCGCGAACCTGCAACTGCCGAACAACACTTTGAACCCGGCGACGCTCTCGACCTTTGGCCGCCCGACCGCCGCCGACGGCCCGCGCCAGATACAGTTCGGCCTGCGGCTCAACTTCTGAAGGGGAACGCGCGATGAGAAGGAAAACTGCCGCCTGCTGCGGCTTACTGCTGGCGCTGTTTTTATCAGGCTGTCTGCGTCTCCACACACGGAGATGGCAGACCGAGCCGACGGTGCATGATGCGGCGGAAGCGGGTGCCGTCCGCGTCTCGGCGGAGCGAGTTGAGGCGGCCGAACCGGCGCTGGCGCTCGCGCGCGACGGCACGGTTTACGTGGCGTGGGTCGAGCACCGCGGCCAGGAGGCCGACGTGTGGCTCGCACCCTTCGACGGGGAGGCGAAACCGCTCGGGCCGCCCGTGCGCGTCAACCCGAACGCGGGCGAGGCGACGGCGTGGCGCGGCGACCCGCCGACGGTCGCGGTCTCGGCCGAAGGCACGGTCTACGTCGGCTGGACG
>CAXTSK010000245.1:0-7649 GCA_964246655.1 uncultured Pyrinomonadaceae bacterium | reverse complement strand
CGCCGAGCGGGGCGGCGCGCGCTCCCTCCTCTTCGTGACCTCGCCTTACCACACGCGGCGCGCGCTGTGGACGATGCGGCGCACGTTCCGCGGCACCGGCGTCGAGGTCGGCGTCGAGCCGGCCGAGGCGGACGCGCCGTCGGCCTGGACGTGGTGGCTCTCGCGGCGTGGCTGGCGGCACGTGGCGCTGGAGT
Organism: uncultured Pyrinomonadaceae bacterium; assembly: GCA_964246655.1. GTDB lineage: Bacteria > Acidobacteriota > Blastocatellia > Pyrinomonadales > Pyrinomonadaceae > QHXN01. The sequence goes on along the minus strand of CAXTSK010000245.1, from coordinate 7,455 downwards.
ACCCGAAACTGGTTTACTATTACTGGGAGTACCGCTAGGCCGAGGCCCGGCGGTCGGCGTGAAGATGAGCGAGCATAACGCGGGACTGTTCAAGAAACTTTCGTGGTCGCTGCCGTGGCTGGCGCGCTACCCCTTCTGGCGCGCGGGCGCGGCGACACGGCGCGCGCTCGAAGGCGACGGCCCCGTCCACCTCGTCGTCGTCGTCGCCAACCACTTCGAGCCTTCGTGGAGCGAGCGCGGCGGACTGCTCCCGCTCGACGAGCAACGGCGCCGTCTCGACCGCTGGTGCGACGTGGCGCGCGCGACCGGCGAGGCCGTCCGCGACGTGGACGGTACGCCCTTCCGCCACACGAACTTCTACCCGGGCGAGCAGTACCACGCGCCCCTCCTCGACACGTTGGCTGCGCTGCAACGCGAGGGCTTCGGCGAGGTCGAGATACACCTGCACCACGGCGTCGAAGAGCCCGACACGGAGGCGAACCTGCACCGCGCGCTCGTCGAGTTCCGCGACCTTCTGGCCGAAGAGCACAAGTGTCTTTCGCGTGAAGAGGGTGACGCGCAGCCGAAGTATGCCTTCGTCCACGGCAACCTCGCGCTCGCCAACTCTTCGGGCGGGCGCTTCTGCGGCGTGGACACGGAGATGCGCGTGCTGGCCGAGACGGGCTGCTACGTTGACATGACTTTGCCGGCCGTGCCGCTTGAGCCGCAGGTGCCGCGCATCAACGCCGTCTACGAGTGCGGCCGCCCGCTCGAAGAGCCTGTGCCGCACCGCACGGGGCCTTCTTTAAGAGTTGGCCGACGGCCGCAGCTCCCCGTCATCTTCACGGGGCCGCTCGTCTTCAACTGGACGCGGCGCGTGAAGGGACTTCCCGTGCCGCGCACGGACGACGGCGCGCTCGCCGCCAACTACACGAACGACTTCGCGCGGCTCGAACGCTGGGCGTCGGCGCGCGTCGCGGTGCGCGGCCGCCCCGAGTGGGTCTTCGTCAAGCTCTATTGCCACGGCTTCTTCACGCACGACCAGAGCGCGTGCATCGGCGATGGCGTGCGCCGCTTCTGGTCGGAGGCGCTGGAAGAGTCGGAGCGCACGGGGCGCTACCGCATTCACTTCGCGAGCGCGCGCGAGGCTTTCAACATCAGCATGGCCGCGGTGGACGGGTTGAGCGGCGACCCGCAGCAGTACCGCGACTACCGCCTGCGCCCCGTAATGTCGGAGCGCGCCGCGCCCGCGGCCGAGCCCGTCCGAGTAGGCGAGGGGATTCGTGATTGAGCTGAACGAGAGGGCGGACGAAGCGGTCGCGGCCGACGACCGTTTAGCGGCGCGCGAGCTGCTCGCCGTCTCGTTCGCCTACCCGCCCGCAGCCTCGCCGCGCGCGGTGCAGGTGGCGCGCCTCTTCAAACACCTGAAGGTCAGGACGACCCTTGTCTGCGCCGACTACGACGACAAAGACCGCATCGACCCGACGCTCGTCCGCGCGGCCGAAGCCCCGCTCGCGCGCTGCCTGCGCGTCCCCTTCGCGCGCTCCGCGCCGCGAACCCTTCTGACCCGCGTCGCCTACCGCTTCGACCTCCCGCTGGTGGACAAGCTGCCCGACCAGTTCGGCCCTTGGAAGCCTGCCGTGCTCTCAGCGGTCGAAAGGTTTTTGGGCGAAGGCGACTACAGGCCGGACCTGCTCGTCACCTTCGGCTCGCCGATGAGCGACCACCTCATCGGGCTGGCGCTCAAGCGGCGGCTGGGCGTGCCCTGGGTCGCACACTTCAGCGACCCTTGGGTGGATAACCCTTTCCTCCCTCACGACCGGCTGACCCGCCGGATCAATCGCGCGCTCGAAGGGCGCGTGCTGCGCGAGGCCGACCGCCTCGTCTTCACCTCCGAAGAGACGGTCGAGCTGGTCGCCGCAAAGCAGGGGCGTTGGTTGTTGGAGAAGACGCGCGTGCTTGAGCACGCCTTCGAGCCTGAGCTGTTCGACGCGCCCGTCGTGCGCGAAGGGACTGACTTAGTTGTGCGCTACCTCGGCGACTTCTACGGCCGGCGCTCGCCGGCCCCGCTCTTCGAGGCGCTGCGCCGCCTGCTGGCCGCCGAGCCCGCGGCGCTCGCGGGCGTGCGCTTCGAGCTGGTCGGAGCGAAGGACGAGAGGCAGCTCGAAGAGGCCGGGCTCTCAGCGCTCCCCGAAGGGTTGGTCGTGTCGCGCCCTACGGTCGGCTATCACGAAAGCCTGCGGCTGATGCGCGAGTCGGACGGCCTGCTCGTCATCGACGCACCGGCCGAGTTGAGCGTCTTCCTCCCGTCGAAGCTCATCGACTACGTCGGCGCCGCGCGCCCCGTCTTCGGCATCACCCCGCGGGGGACGGCCGCCTCGCTCATCCGACGGCTGGGCGGGTGGGTCGCCGACCCTTCAGACCCGACGACTGTCGTCCAAACGCTCAAGAGCTTCCTCGGCTTCCTGCGGGACCACAAAGGCCCGGCGGCGTGGGGCGACGTGGCCGCGCGCCGCGACTTCGAAGCCCCGACCGTCGCCGAAAAGTTTGCGGGAATTCTGCGCGAGGTGTGGAGGTGAGGCCGTGGCGTTGAAGTGGCGTGTGAACAGGAAGGCGGCGGCGTTGCTGGCGCTGGCGGCTCTGCCCGTGCTGTATCTGACTTACGCGTTCGCGCAGCGCCAAGCGACGCGCCCGCGCCGTGCCGACGCGCCGTCGGGCGCGCAGATCGTCACGGTCAAGGCGGGCGACAACTTGCAGCGTGCGCTGGACGCCGCGCGCCCGGGCGACGAGGTCGTGCTCGAAGCCGGCGCCACCTTCGTCGGCAACTTCGTCCTGCCGTTGAAGCGGGGTGACTCCTTCGTCACCGTGCGCTCGTCGCGCGCGGCCGAACTCGCCGAGGGACGGCGCGTCACGCCTGCGGACGCCGCGCGGATGGCCCGCGTCGCCACGCCGAACTCAGGCCCGGCGTTCCTCGCCCCACCGAACTCGCACCACTGGCGGCTCGTCGGCCTTGAGGTCACGCAGTCCGGCAACTTCAACACCAATGACCTGGTTCAACTCGGCGACGGCGACACGGCCGGCCCGCAGGACGCGCCCGAGAAAGCCCCGCACCACCTTCGCGTAGAACGCTGCTACATTCACGCGTTCGACGCCCGCGCGACGCTCAAGCGGGGCGTGGCGCTCAACAGCGCGCACACCGAGATAGTGGACTCGCACGTTTCTGGGGCGAAGGCGGCCGATCAGGACACGCAGGCGGTGGGCGGGTGGAACGGCCCCGGCCCCTTCCTGATCGAGAACAACTACCTCGAAGCCTCCGGCGAGAACCTCATCTTCGGCGGCGCCGTCCCCGCCGCGCGCGGTCTCATCCCCTCGGACATCGTCGTGCGGCGCAACCATTTTCGCAAGCCCCTCGAATGGAAGCAGGGCGACCCCTCTTTCGCGGGCACGGCGTGGTCGGTCAAGAATCTGTTCGAGCTCAAGAGCGCTCGCCGCGTCACGGTCGAGGCGAACGTCTTCGAGAACAACTGGGCGCACGCGCAATCAGGCTTCGCCATCGTGCTGACGGTGGAGAACGGCTCGGGGGCGTGGGCGCAGGTCGAGGACGTGACCTTCGCCGATAACCTCGTGCGGAACTCCACCCACGCCTTCAACATCCGCGCGCGCGACGTTGACCCCGGCTCCGGCCTGCGGCGGGTCACAATCCGCAACAACCTCTTCGAGCGCATCGAAGGCATGTTCATCCAACTGCTGCGCGGGGCGGAAGGGCTGACGGTTGAGCACAACACGGTGCTGCACGGCGGCTCGGTGCTGGTGTTGGACTGGGCGGCGGAGGGGGAGTACAGCACCGGGCTGCGCTTCGCCGACAACGTCGTCAGCCATAACCTCTACGGCGTCATCGGCGCGGAGGGCGTCATCGGCACGGCGGCGCTCGAACGCTTCACCCGCCGCTGGGCTTTCGCCGGCAACGTCGTCGCAGGGGCCGACCCCGCGCGCTACCCCGCCGGCAACCTCTACCCGCAGGTGCTCGACCCTAAGTACTTCGCCGACGCGGCGCGCGGCAACTACCGAATCGTCTACCCGAGGCTCAAGGGGCGCGCGACGGACGGCAAGGACCCGGGCTGCGACTTCGACGAGTTGGAGGCGGCGCTCGCATGGTACCTGAGGCCACCGGCGGCAGCGCCGCGATGAGCGGCGACGACGAACGCGTGAGCGCGGAGTGGAAACTGTTAGTGGACGAAGCCGGCCGGGAGCCTACTTGACTAACTCCAAGACCCGGACGCTCGCGTAGTAGCCGAGCGCGGGGAACTTCCTCAGCACCGCCGCGTCCCAGCGGTACCAGCGCGCCGCTCCTCCGCGCAGCGCGGGGAGCTTATTCAGCAGCGTTGTGGTCGGCAACAGGAAAGCCTTCGAACGATAGGAGGAGTAGCCCTCGGCGAACTCCTTCAGCTCGTTCTCCGTGAGAGGGCGCTCGAACGGCGAGACATCCGGGGACCTGTAGGGGATCAACTTACGCGCCGCCCGCAGCAGGGGCGAACTGCGCACGGGCTCCTGAAAGATTGCGCGGCCGCCTTTGCGGAGCACGCGCCTGACTTCGCGCGCCGCGAGCGCGAGGTCGAGGTGATGAAGGATCGCCATGCCGAAGACGATGTCAACCGATTCGTCCGGCAGGGGCACGTCGTGCGCCGAGCCGACGACGAACTCTACGGTTGCCTTGACGCCGTTGACCTCCAGCCTCCGGCGCGCTATCTCGATCAACTCCGGCGAAATGTCCAGCGACACAACCGAGGCCGCGCCGCGGCGCGCCAGAGCCACCGTATTCTCCCCGTCGCCGCAGCCGTATTCGAGTACGGTCTTGCCGCGCACGTCGCCCAACAGGTGGAACGAGTATTCGAGTGGATAGCAGGTGTCGGCCGGCGGGTTCATGTAGCGCGAGAGGTCGGCGGAGACAAGGCGTGAGGCGTCGAAGTGCGACGCCTCGGAAGCACTCCGCTCGACTTCGGCGCGCTCCCATCGTTCGAGGTCTGAGGTCATAAAATGGCTCCCGCTCGGGACGTTCGAAGGCTCGTGATTAGAGCCACGAAACTGCCAAAGGCTGCCGGATTCCGAAAGGGGCTCGGACGGAGGGTCTCGCAGCCGTCGGCCCGAGGCCGCAACGTGGGCGCTGGCTGCGGGCTGATTTTACACCACTGCCCGGCCGCCCACACACGTCCGCGCGGCCGACCGGATGGTTTTTGCGGCCAAATCCTTGGCAATTACGTAAAACCAAAAAAGCATTTGACAAACAATGGCCTACCATATTTAATTGATGAGCCAGCCGCTTGAAAGGCGGCTACGGTCTTTGGGAATTGACGATTGCACGAAAAGGTAAACCTGCCGTAAAGCAGGGGCACAAAGCCGTGAGTCCCCACGCACTTCAAAGATTATCCACTTTGGAGGCGCGTAGGACTGTCTGGCTACCGTTGGCGATCGGAGAAAGTTAAGGGTTCGACACCCCGTCGCGAGCACGCCGGCCGCAAGGCCCGGGCACTCCGCCCGGCCGACAGTCCAGGAGGGCGCGCTGCGACAAGTGGTTAGAGTCCTGAACCGGAACCAAGCGTGTCCCCACCTCTTCTGTCATCGTTGGTTCCGAACTCTCCGACACACCTCCTACCCCTTCCCCGACAACCCGGGTTCTACCTTTGCAACTGGCAGCAGTCTCATTAATACCCGAGATGATCGCCGGTCGAGGACTCCCACCAAACTCGACTCGCGGAAATCTCAGCCGGTATTCACGAGACGGCTTCCGGTCGATTACGGCAAAGATCGCGGCGCACCCCGTGACCGCCGGTCAATCCCATCGTTCTTAATTGCGTCAGACGCTTGACGCAGAACTCAACCGACAAAGGCACCCCCGCAGTGATGCGGGTCCGCAAAGCCAGGAGTCTCGCTGAAGGAATGGCGAGATCGTCCGGTTACCGAAGGAGTATTAGTCGTGACCCATCCCAGAGTGGCCGTTGCCGGCCCCCTCCTTTCCCCTCGCAAAAATTCTCCGAACGTCAACATCCTTAGGCTGGCAGTCTGCTTAGTACTCCTGACCTTCCTGAGCGCCGGCGTGCGGGCCGCGACCATCAACGTGCCCGCGGGCGGAGACCTCCAGGCGGCGCTCAACCAGGCGCAGCCCGGCGACGAAGTCGTCTTACAGGCCGGCGCGACTTACAGCGGCAACTTCGTCCTCCCGGTCAAGCAGGGCAGTACCTTCGTCACCGTCCGCTCGTCGCGCTGCGCGGAGCTGCCGGCGGGCGTGCGCGTCAGTCCCGCCGAGGCGCCGCTCATGGCGCGGCTCGTCACGCCCAACGTGTCGGCCGTGCTGACGGCCCCCGTCAGGTCGCACCACTGGAGAGTCCAGTGCCTGGAGTTCACGCAGGGCGCGACGGTCGGGTCGTGGAGCTACGGCCTCATCGAACTGGGCGACGGCGACACCGCGGGGCAGCAGAAAACGTTGGACGCGGTGCCCCACGACCTGGAGTTCGACCGCGTGCTGGTGCGCGCGCGCGACGACCGGACGGCGGTGCAGCGCGGCTTCTCTTTCAACAGCGCCTCGACCTCGGTCACGAACAGTCACATCTCCGGCATCAAGTGGGCCGGGCTGGACACGCAGGCGGTGGGCGGGTGGAACGGCCCCGGCCCCTTCCTGATCGAGAACAACTACCTCGAAGCTTCCGGCGAGAACGTCATCTTCGGCGGCGCAGTGGCGGCCATCAAGGGGCTGGTGCCCTCTGACATCACGATCAGGAACAACTACTTCTTCAAGCCGCTGTCGTGGCGCGTGGGCGACCCGTCCTACGCCGGCACGCCTTGGACGGTGAAGAACCTTCTGGAGCTTAAGAGCGCGCGGCGCGTCCGCGTCGAAGGCAACACGTTGGAGAACTGCTGGGCGCACGCGCAGGTGGGCTGGGGCGTCATCTTCAACGCGCTCGGCGAGTACGGGCCGAGCGAGGTCATCGAGGACATCACCTTCGTCCGCAATACGCTGCGCAACGTCGCGAACGGCATCAACCTGCGGGGGATGGAGCCGACCGACCCGCAGACGCGCATGCGCCGGATCAACATCTCGGACAACCTCGTCGAGGGCATGGGCGCCTACGGCGGCGAGGGCAAGGTCTTCCAGGTCTTAAACGGCACCGAGTCGGTTACCTTCGACCACAACACCGTGAGGGGGGCGGTCTACAGCGCCCTGATACTCGAAGCCCTGCCCGGCTTCAGCCACACCGGCTTCGCCTTCAAGAACAACCTCATGCCGCACGGCCTCTACGGCGTCTTCGGCGCCGGGGGCACGTTCGGCGCGGGCGCCCTGGACAAGTACACCTCCCTGTGGGCGATGGCCGGCAACGCCATGTACGCCAAGCCGTCCGAGCCCGCCGCCTCGCTCTACCCGTCGGGCAACTTCTTCCCGGCGACGGTCACGGACGCCGTCGGCCTGCTGGGGACGGACGGCGC
>CAXTSK010000244.1:5128-7659 GCA_964246655.1 uncultured Pyrinomonadaceae bacterium | reverse complement strand
GGCGGCCACGCCCAGCGCGTCTGCGCGCGAGAGGTGGCGGGCCCCGCCCGCCTCGGCGCGCCCGACGAGGCGCTCGTCGCCCTCGCGGAGCTTGACGAGCGCAAGGCGCGCGTCGTCGAGCTGCGCTTCTTCGGCGGCCTCTCGGTCGAAGAGACGGCGGAAGTCTTGAAGGTCTCGTCCATCACCGTCATCCGCGAATGGAACAAGGCCAAGGCTTGGCTCTACCGCGAACTGCAAAGGCAGTAACGAGTGATGAGTGATAAGAGAAGGCAAGACCCGACGGTTTTTCTTATCACTTATCACTCATCACTTATCACGTCTTCTAATTCATGGACGCGGAACTCTGGAAACAGGTTGACGAGATGCTCGACGCCGCGTTGGAGCTGCCGCCCGCGGAGCGGGAGGCGTACGTGGCAAAGGCGGGCGCGGGCAACGAAGAGCTGCGCCGTGAGGTTTTGAGCCTTCTGCGCGCGCAGGAGCAGGCTGGGACGTTCCTCGCGGGCTCGGCCATGCGCGCGGCGGCGCAGGTGCTCGCGCGCGACTCGTTCGGGCACGGCCGCGGCGCGCTGGAAGGTTGTGAGGTCGGGACGTACAAGATTGAAAAGTTACTCGGCGCGGGCGGCATGGGCGAAGTCTACCTGGCGTCCGAGGCGCGCCTGAATCGAAAGGTCGCGCTCAAGATTCTCCCGCCCGAGTTCGTCGTCGACGCCGAGCGCGTGGCGCGCTTCGAGCGCGAGGCGCGCGCCGTCTCCGCGCTCAACCACCCGAACCTCGTCACCATCTATGACCTCGGGAGCCTCGACGGACTTCACTACATCGCGATGGAGTACGTCGAAGGGAGGACGTTGCGCGAGGTCGCGAACGGGCGCCTCAAGCTGAAAGAGATTCTCTCGGTCGTGACGCAGGCGGCCGAGGCTTTGGCCGCGGCGCATCGCGCGGGCGTCGTCCACCGCGACGTGAAGCCCGAGAACATCATGGTGCGCGCCGACGGCTACGTGAAGGTGCTCGACTTCGGCCTGGCGAAGCTTTTGGAGCCGCCCGCCGACGGCGACGCTGCCGCGGCCGAGACGCAGGCGGGCGCCGTCATGGGCACGCTCGCATACATGTCGCCGGAGCAGGCCGCGGGCGAGCCGCTCGACGCGCGCACGGACGTGTGGTCGTTGGGAGTCGTCTTGTATGAGCTTGCCACGGGTTGCAAGCCCTTCGCAGGCTCTAACCGGCGCGAGACCGTCAACGCCATCCTCTCGGACGAGCCCGCGCCCGCGACCGAGGCCGTGCCTGAACTCCCGACCGAGTTCGACCACATCCTCGCGAAGGCTCTTGAGAAAGACCGCGAGCTGCGTTACCAGACCGCCTCCGACCTGCGCGCGGACCTCAAGCGACTCGGGCGCGAGATCGACTCTTCGCCATCGCTGAACGTCAGCGGCCGCAAGGGTTCGGGCATCAGGCGGGCCGCGAAGCAGGCAAGAGCGCGTGCACCGCGCGCGCTTGTCGTCGGCGGTCTGTTGCTCTTCGTCGCCGCGGCGGGTTTCGCGGGCTGGCGTCTGTTGCAGACGAGCGAGAGCGGGCCGGACTGGTCGCGCGCGGCGCACCTTCAACTCACAGACCAGGCGGGGACGGAGTTCTTCCCGAGCCTCGCGCCCGACGGCCGGACGTTCGTCTACAGCAGCGACCAATCCGGCAACTTCGACCTCTACCTGCAACGCGTCGGCGGCAAGAATCCGACGAACCTGACGAAGGACTCGGCGGCCGACGACTCGCAGCCGGCCTTCTCGCCCGACGGCGAGCGCATCGCTTTCCGCTCTGATCGCCAGCCGGCCGGCATCTACGTCATGGGCGCGACGGGCGAGAACGTGCGCCTCGTCTCCGAAGGTGGCTTCCACCCTTCGTGGTCGCCCGACGGTCGGGAGATCGCCTACAGCCTGAAGGGGCGTGACGCGCCCGACGTGCGCAACAACGTGCCGAGCCAAATCTGGGTCGTCAACGTCAAGTCGGGCGAGAAGCGCATGCTGTGCAAGCTGGACGCGATGCAGCCTGCGTGGTCGCCGCACGGCGAGCGTGTCGCCTTCTGGTTCATGCCGACGAGCGTCGGGCGCAGCGACGTGGCGACCGTCCCGAGCGCGGGCGGCGAGCCGGTCGTCGTCACCAAAGACGCGACGACGAACTGGAACCCGGTCTGGTCGCCCGACGGCAAGTACCTTTACTTCGCCAGCGACAAGAGCGGCAGCATGAGTTTCTGGCGCGTGAGAATCGAGGAGGAGACGGGGCGCGTCCTCTCGGAGCCGGAGGCGGTCAACACACCTTCGAAGTTCAGCCGCCACCTCGGCCTCTCGCGCGACGGAAAGCGCCTCATCTACGTCCAGACCGACAGCCAGTCGAACATACAGGCCGCCGACTTCGACACGCGCACGGAGAAGGTCGTGGGCGAGCCGCGCTGGGTCACGCGCGGCGACCGGGTCGTGGGGCCCCCCCCCCCGTAGCCCCCCCCCCCCCCCCGTGGGTGGCGCCGGGCCCCCCCCGCCCCGCCCCGC
>CAXTSK010000244.1:0-5118 GCA_964246655.1 uncultured Pyrinomonadaceae bacterium | reverse complement strand
CTCCGGGCGGACGACGGCCGACAGTTCGTGATGCGCGTGCCGCGGCGGACGCAGGACGACATCGCCCTCGTCAACCGCGACGGCACCAACTGGCGCGACCTGACCGACGACAAATTCTTCGACCGCTACCCACGCTGGTCGCCCGACGGGAAGAAGGTTGCCTTCACCTCCGACCGTTCGGGCACTTACGAGATTTGGACGATTGACGCCGAGGGCACGAACCTCCGGCAGCTTACCTTCAACAGTACGACCTCCTTCCCCATCTGGTCGCCCGACGGCGCGCGCCTCCTCTTCTGGCGGATGAGAACATCCTACATCCTCGACCTCGGCAAGAGTTGGGAGGCGCAGACACCCGAGCAACTCCCGCAGCCGCCGACCCCCGGCGAGCGCTTCGTCGTGTGGGACTGGTCGCCCGATGGTAAGAAGCTCGCCGGGACGTTCGACGGACCGAACGGCATGGGCGTCGGTTACTACTCGTTCGAGACGGGGCGCTACGAGAAGGTGGCCGACCTCAACGTGCTGCCCTACTGGCTGCCCGACAGCCGCCGCTTCGTCTTCGCCAACGAGGGCAAGGCGTACATCGCCGACACGGCCACGAAGAAGGTGCATGAACTTCTCGCCCGACCGCCCGAGCAGATTCGCAGCGTCCTCATCAGCCGCGACGGCCTCCTCCTCTATTACACACTGTCCTCGTCCGAGAGCGACATCTGGCTTTTGAATCTTGAGTGAGAGCGGGTCTTGACGGGCCGATCCTCCCACGGCGAAAAAAATTCTTTTGCCGTGAGCCTTTCCGACCACGCTTCACGCATTATTAAGTAGAAGCCGGAAGCGGGTAGTCGCGACAGCCTCCTGACAAGGGTTCGGCTCCGAGTGCGAATGTCGAGACGGCCTCCTGAAGGGTATCCAAGTGCGCGGGCGGCACGGGGCGGGCGACGCTTCCGTGCCCTTCGTGCGTCTGCACTTCACCCAGAATAAAGATCAACGCCAGCACGCGTTCATCAGCCAAAGGGGCACACGAGGCGCGCTGTTTGGGGCGCGCCTCGTGTGCCCCTTTGCCCTGCGCTACGCGGGCAATTTCGTTGCAAAGGCTCGGCCATGGCGCTACACTCCCACGCACCTTTCGAGGGTAGAATCCGGCGGCGACGCGCTCACCCAGACAGGCTCCGCACGCCGTAAGCCGGGCGGCGCCGCCGCTTCCCTTTTTCAAGACGCCGGGTCTCATTCGACTCTGCCCCGTAGAACTCCACCAACGTGCGTGCAAGGATGTTGAAGTCACACATCAAAGCCGGCGCAGGCGCCGCCCCGACCTTCTCGCGCTACATGCGCTCGCTCGGTGCGGACAACCAACGCCGCACTTTGCTCGGGCTCGCCGTGGCCTTCGCGGTGCTCGGCGCGTGGGGCGCGTGGCTCTTCCTCGCGCGCGTTACGCTCTATGAGGTCACGACCGAGGCGCGGCTCGAAGCGGAGCAGGCGGGCTACACGGTCGAGGCCGCCGCCGCGGGCCGCGTCGTCAACACGCGCCTCGCGCTCGGGCAGGAGGTGAAGGCCGGCGACGTGCTCGCCGAGTTGGACACGGACGAGCAGCAGCACCGGCTCGAAGAGGAGCGCGCGCGCCTCTCTACGGTCGCGCCACAAATAGAGGCTCTCGCGCGTGAGGTCGCCGCCGAGCAGCAGGCCGTCGAAGACTCGCGTCAGGCCAACCGCGTCGCGCTCGAAGAGGCGAGCGCACGCGTGCGCGAAGCCGAGTCGGCCGCGCAGTTCAAGGAGGAGGAGGCGCTGCGCCTCGCGGGGTTATTCAAAGAGGGCGTCATCGCCGAGATGGAAGTCCTCCGCGTCCGCTCCGAAGCGCGCAGCCGTCGCGCCGAGGTAGAGAGCCTTCAACACACAGTCACCAAGCTCGAACGTCAACAGCGCACCGAGGAGACCGAGCGCCGCGTCCGCATCGACAAGCTTCTGCGCGAGAAGACAGAGCTTGAAGGGCAGCGCTCGACGACGGCCGCGACCATCAGCCGCCTGCAAAACGAGATCGAGTGTCGCACCATCCGCGCGCCCGCGAGCGGGCAACTCGGCGAAGTCACCACGTCTAAAGAAGGCTCCGTCGTCAGCGCGGGCGAAAAGCTCGGCACGGTCGTGCCTTCGGCGGGCGCGGTCAGGATAGTCGCGGAGTTCCCTCCCTCCGCGCTCGGTCGCGTCCACGCCGGGCAGGGCGCGCGGATGCGTCTGGCGAGTTTCCCCTGGACGCAGTACGGCAGCCTCCCCGCGGTCGTCACGCGCATCGCGGGCGAGGCGCGCGACGGCAAGATTAGAGTCGAACTCTCCGTCCAACCCGAAGCGCCTTCGTCAATCCCGCTCCAGCACGGCCTGCCCGGCTCGGTCGAGATCGAGGTCGAGCAGGTCTCGCCCGCAACGCTGCTGCTGCGCACGGTCAAGCTCCTCACAACCCCTTCGACCAGAGAGGTCACGGCCCCACGGAGCGCAGGCTGATGCCCTTCAGACTCTTCAGGCGCAGGCGACTCTTCGTGCCTGAGGTCGTGCAGACTTCTTCGATGGACTGCGGCCCCGCGTCCCTCAAGTGCATGCTCGAAGGGTTCGGCATCACGGCGAGCTATGGGCGCCTGCGCGAGGCTTGCTAGACGGAGGTGGACGGCACCTCCATCGACACGATGGAGGAGGTCGCCGTCCAACTCGGGCTCGAAGCCGAGCAGGTGATGATCCCAGTCGATCACCTGCTGCTCCCCGGCTCCGAGCCTCTGCCCGCGCTCGTCGTCGTCCGACGCCCGCCCAACGCCACGCACTTCCTCGTCGCCTGGCGGCGCACGGGCCGCTTCATGCAGTTGATGGATCCCGCGACGGGTCGTCGCTGGGTCACTGCGTCGAAGTTCCTCGAAGAGGTCTACGTCCACACGATGCCGGTCGGGGCCGAGGGCTGGCGCGAGTGGGCCACGTCGCCTTCGTTTACAGACGCGCTGTCGAAACGCTTGTCGCATCTGGGCGCGGGCGCGAGACTGACCAAACGTCTGATTGAAGCCGCCGTCAAAGCTGACGGCTGGCGCCCGCTCGCGGCATTGGACGCGGCGACGCGCATGGCCGAGTCGGTCGTGCGCTCGGGCGGCATCAGCCGCGGGCGACAGGCGGTGGGCGTCGTCGAGCGCGTCGCGGCGCGCGCCGCGGGCGAAGGGCCGGAGGACTGGACGATCATCCCCGCTGACTTCTGGTCGGCGCGGCCCGCACCGCCTGATGATGACGGTGAAGAGCAAGTCTTCCTGCGCGGCGCGGTGCTCGTGCACGTGCGCGGCTTGCGCGCCGTCGTGTTGGCCGAACAGGTCGAAGGCGCGGCGACGTTTGAAGATGTCAATGAAGGGACTCGGGACGGGACGCAACTGCCGCCCGAGTTGGCCGCGGCGCTCGAAGAGAGACCGGCGCGTCCGGGCTTAGAGCTTCTGCGCATCCTGCGCGCCGACGGCGTACTGTCGCCGCTCGTCCTCGTCTTCGCGGTCGCGCTCGCGGCGGCGGGCACGGTCGCGGAAGCGCTCATGCTGCGCGGACTGTTAGACGTGGGGCGTGAGCTGAACCTTTCGGGTCAGAGGCTCGGCGCGGTCGGCGCGCTCGTCATCTTTCTGCTGGCGCTGCTCCTCCTTGAGCTGCCCGTCGTGGGCGCCGTGCTGCGCATGGGGCGGAGGCTTGAGACGCGCCTGCGCATGCTCTTCATGGACAAGATTCCGCGTCTCGGCGACCGCTACTTCCACAGCCGCCTCACCTCGGACATGACCGAGCGCAGTCACAACATACACGTCCTGCGCCAACTCCCCGCGCTCGGCGAACGTTTCCTGCGCGTGACCTTCTCGCTCGCGCTGACCACGCTCGGCATCGCTTGGCTCGACCCGGCGAGCGCACCCGTCGCGCTACTCGCCGCGGCGCTCGCCGTGGCTGTCCCGCTCTTTGCACAACCCGTCCTCGTCGAGCGCAACCTCCGCGTGCGTAACCACGCGGGCGCCCTGAGCCGCTTCTACTTCGACGCGCTCATCGGGCTCTTCGCCGTGCGCGCGCACGGGGCCGAGCGCGCCGTGCGCCGCGAGCACGAGAATCTTTTAATCGACTGGGCGGGCGCGGGCCTCGGCCTTCTGCGCGCGACGGTGGCGGCCGAGGCGGTGCATTTGCTGTTGGGCTTCGGGCTGTCGGCGTGGATGCTCGTGGGTTACGTGTCGCGTGCGGGCGAGTCGGGCGGGTTGCTGCTGTTCGCGTATTGGGTCTTGAACCTGCCGGTGCTCGGTCAGGAGGTAGGCTTAGTCGCGCGGCAGTACCCGGGCTTCCGCAACGCCACGCTCCGCATGCTCGAACCGCTCGGCGCGCTCGAAGAGGCAGAGGTTGACGAACCTGCCGACGCGCTCGTCGAGACAAACGTCCAGATTGAAGTCGTCGAGCATGAAAAGGTAGATGCACATGTCGAGTTTGTCATACCGAAAGCGGCCGTCGCCAACGCTCAGGTCAAAGAAGTAACGCTCGCGGCCGAGACGCTCACGCTCGACTCCGCCGCGCGGACGGCCGAGCCCAACGGCGACGGTCACAAGTCGCAAGCAACGACGCGCGGGTTGCCGGTCGTCTTCGAAGGCGTGACTGTGCGCGCGGCCGGGCACACGATTCTGGAAGAGATAAGCTTGAGCGTCGGCGCGTGCGAGCACGTCGCGGTCGTCGGCGCTTCGGGCGCGGGTAAGTCGAGCCTCGCCGGCATTCTTCTCGGCTGGCACAGGCCCGCCGCGGGGAGCGTCTACGTCGGCGGCGAGACGTTGGGCGGTCGAAGGCTCGAACAGTTGCGGCGCGAGACGGCGTGGGTTGACCCGACAGTTCACCTCTGGAACCAGACCTTCATTGAGAACCTGCGGTACGGCTCGGGCGCGGCCGGCGCGGAGTCCATCAACCGAGCCGTCAAGCTCGCAGACCTCATCGACGTGCTCGAAAGGCTGCCCGAAGGTCTACAGACGCCGCTCGGCGAAGGAGGCGCGCTCGTCTCGGGCGGACAGGGGCAGCGCGTGCGCCTCGGGCGCGCGATGCTGCGCGAGGAGGCGCGGGGGGGGGGGCGCGGCCGCGCCAGGGGGCGGGGGGGGGGGGGCCCGCCGCGCC
>CAXTSK010000243.1:0-7673 GCA_964246655.1 uncultured Pyrinomonadaceae bacterium | reverse complement strand
CTGTTCGCTTTTACTTGTTGCCTGTTCCGGTTCCATCAGAACCCGAACTTGTTGGAGCCACATAACGCGAGGGGAGGGCTTAGACCGTAGGGCCGCGCGCCTTCACAGCGCGCGGCCCTATCCTATTTTTGGGCAACGTCAATAAATGCCCCGCGCGCGCCAGACCGTCGAGCAGCCTTACGAAGACCCCGCAGACTGCACATGCCGCGTTGACCCGAAGACGAAGAAGACCGTCTGCACGGGCGCGTGCCCCTCCGGCGTCAGGCGACGCTGACCCGCATCTGCTGGACGGCACTCGCGCCGCTCTCGTCGTCCTCCTGCTCCGTGCCGCCGAGCAGCGCCTCGTACTCAAAGGTGCGCCCGAGAGCCGCCTTTAGCTTCGCCCACACCTCGGGCTGTGAGGGGTCGCCTTCGATGACGCCGTAGTCTATTGACCAGCTCTCGTAGTCGAGACCTCAACCGACGATCTCATACTCAAGGCGGTTGTGCTGCACGTCGGCCGAGGCGGTCAGCACGAGCACGCCGTCGGGCAGGAAGAGCGTCCGCGGCTCGCGTCGCTCTTCAAGGTCGGAGACTATAATCTCGCCCCTGAAATCTTCCCACCCCTTCGCCAGCGTGGTGTTGACGAAGACCTTCAACTGCTCAGGGTCTTTCTTCGCGCGCAGGAAGTTGGCGGCAATCTCTCCCCAGGTGACGAAGGGCGAGTAAGCCTCCCAAATCCAGAAGCCCGCGCGACCCGCGAAAGGTTTCTCCGCGCGCCACTCACCTTTGGCGAGCATGTCGGCCTTCGAGTCGTGCTCAATCACGCACCCCTGCACGCAGACGTAATAGGCATTCTCCAAGTCGGGCGTGCCGTCTTCGTTATCATCCCAACGGATGCAGTATTCGCCCTGCTCGTCGTCTTCGCCCGCGGCGTTGCGACGCCAGTACAAAACCTGAAACTCGTCGCAGTGAGGACACGGCACCCAATACTTGCGCTTGTCCGACTGCTCGTACTCGGCCTCAATCGGAGAGAACCTTTGCGCGTCGGGCGGCGAGCCCGGCGGAGGCTCCAGGCGGTCGCGCGGGCTCGACACCTTGACGACTTTGCGCCGCTCCTTGAAGGTAATCGTGCGCTTCTCGGCGAGGTGTGCGGGGTCTCCCTCCTTCGTGCGCCTGTAGGCGTCGCGCTCGTCGAGGAAGGCTGCGCGCGAGGAGCGCGAGGAAAGGGTCTCGGCGCTCGTCGCGTAGCCGATAGCGAGAAAGCCGCCGGGGAAGGATTTGCCCTCAATGGTGTTGCCCGAATCCCTCACGCGGGAGTCGCGGACCAGACCCCGGAGCGCCGAGGTCGAGCGAATCATCGGCGCCAGCTTCTCCTTAGACCACGCCTCCGCCTTCTTGTCGGTCTCCGCGACGTAAATGATGTTGCTCGGGTCGTGGTGCATGAAGTAGCCCACGCCGTTGAGACAGAACTCCGTCTTACCTATCTGCGAAGAGGCGACGAAGATGATTTCATAGATGCCGGGGATGCAGATGCAGTCCATCGGCTCGACGAGGTAAGGCGTCATCCCATTGCGCCACTTGCCGGGGTGGGCGGCCGAGGTCGCAAGATACCTGTGCCGCGCCGCCCACTGTGAGACGGTCACGGCAGAGTCGGGAATGGCCCCGACCCACGCCTCGGATACGACCCTAGTCCTCGGCCTGCTCACTCAAATACCCCTCATGCTCGGCGCGCAGGTCGGCGAAAAACTGCTCTGCGTCCTCCCTGAGTATCGCCTCGATCCGCGCGACCTTCTGCCCCCGCAGTTGCGGCGCGAGCGCGGAGGCGCGCGTCACGAAGTGCAGGCGGATTTCATTCGCTATGGCCTGAATGTCCGCGCGGACATCCTGAATAGAGACCAGCTCGCCCTTCTCCTTCTCAAGCTTGATTTCGGCGCGGGCGGCCTCGGCCGCCGTCTTCGCCGTCTGCGCCTTCCTGAGCCCCGAGGTTCCGTCCGCCTGCAACGCGGCGAGGGCTTCGCCGGCGTCGTACAGCGCCTCGTTTGACCTCCGCTCGCGCGGCTTTACCCTCTTGCCTTCGAGCTTCCCCCTGACCAGATTCCGGTCGAGGCCCACGCGCCGCGCAAGCTCCGAAGTGTTGACCAGCTCTCCCTTCTTCGGGGCTTTCATTTGGCCGTCCTCAACGCCTCCGAGATGGCCGCGGCGTAGTTGTCGCCGAACCTCTTAGCGACCGTCTGAACCGTGGGCTCTATGACCGTTGACTGCTTCCTGATACGCGCGCGGCGCTCAAGGCCGTACATGGCGACAAGGCGCTTGTCCTGACGGGCGAAGAGGACGGGGCCGCGGCGGGTCTCCAGTATGACGGTGCGGCCGACGAGCGCGCGAGGCTTGAGGTCTGCGCGCACCTTCGAGCGATAGGAGGGGCGGGGGCGGCCCTGCCCGACTATCGGCACGGCGAGGAGCCCGCCGCCCTGCGCGCGCTTGTCCTCTCCGGTCTCGTGCGGGATGAGCCAGTCGGCGGCCGTCCTGACGGAAGCCTCAAGGCGCCCGACAGTCGCGGCCGTGATGCGCACGCCGAAGCGGCTGCTCGGCTGATACCACGTCCCGCGCGTCGTGAAGGTTCGGCGGATGGCGTCAATAGAGGCAGCCTGCGAGTCCTGCGCCGTCTTCGTCGCCGCGCGCACCGCTGCATAGATGAGCTGGCGGTCGAGCGAGAGCGCGGCCTTGATGTCTCCTGACGTTTCAACCCTCGCCATACTTCACCTTCTGTCCAGTTCCGTCTTGATAGCGCGGAACTGTTCGGCGACGCTCTCGAAGACGTTCGCCGTGTGGGACTGTAAGCCGAGAAACAATTTCGTCTGGTCTGACATCGCCTGCGTTAACTGCGCGTGCTGCCGGGTGGATGTCTCAGACAGGTCTTTAAGGGCGAGAACGATTCCGGCGTGCTGCTCGCTGCTGTCGTGCGCGAGTTGCGACAGGTCGGTGCGCGCCTTCAAGTCCGCGACCTGTCGGGTCAAGTCCTGATTCTCTGTGGTCAGGCGCTCCGCCCTCGCGCGTACTATCCCAAGCTCGGCCTCGAAGGCGCCGGCCGCACCCTTCCACGCACCCGCCTCGCGCGATTTGTAGAGCTGGTAGACGTTGATGGCGCCGAGTATCGCGGCGAGGATGCCGAGCGCCGTCGCCCACGGCTGGCTAACGGCCTCCCCGGCGCTTTGAAAAAGTATGATGAGCATTTGGTGAGACCGCCTCGGCGCGCCTTTCCTCCCACGTCAGAGGGTAAGGCAGGGGGAGCCGTTTATTTTGCGGGCGGTTTTCAGAGGAGGTCGTCGTCAACGGCACGGCGTAAGAGGTGGGTAAAGTCTTCGCCGCGCGGGGAGTCCTTCGGATGGTATTCGGTGACGGGGCGACCGGGCTCCTCGGCCTCCTCGGCGTGGCGGTAGGGGTCGCGGGTCTCTAAGACCTTCTCGGCTAACAGCACCTCTAACGCATTATCCACGGCCCACCGGGAGAGCCTTGTCTCGTCAACAATCTCGTCCACACGGCGGCAGCCGTGAATCAGTACTGCCTGACGTACGGCCTCAATTTGATCGTCAAACTTCGCGCCGGTCGCCCCGACCTGCTGGACTTCCCTGTAGGCGCGGTCGAGGATGTCGGCCAGCGACGGCACGGCGCCGAAGCTTTCGCGCAGCACCCACAGCTCCCTTTCGAGCCTCCGCGCCTCCTGACCTTCACGGCCTCGCGGCCCGCGGGTCTGCCGATGGCACTCTTTGCAGAGGGGAAAGAGGCCGTCCTTACTCTTGCGCCGGACGCTGAATGAGGAGCGCGGCAGAAGACGCCTGCACGGCCCGCCGCACCTCTTCGCGGCCGGAGCGGGCGCGCGGTTGACTCCGCAGCTCGTCGGGGACTGTAAGGCCATCACAGGGGTTCGGAAGCCTCCTCCACTTTACTGCTGCTGAGAAACATAAAATTTCTACGCCGAGAGGCAAGATGAGCCTCGCGCGTCACCGCTCATTCTTTCCCGCCGGGAAGAACCTAGAGGCTTTCTTGTCCAGTGTTCTTTCTTATATATACTGGACAAGAATCCTGCCGGGGGACGACGCTGGCGAGCGGTTCGGCGCGCCTTGGCTCTTTGTTCATGACCTCAGCCCCTCTTCGTTGCTGTCCGCGTATTAAAGAAAGAAACGCGGACACGACCCGCGTCAGCGCGCCGCTTTCCTCTTCCGCTTCGAAGTCTTCACGACGCGCGGCGGGTGCTCTCGCTTCAACCGCTCGATAGACTCCTCGGCCAGCCGGAACGGATCGCCCGTGGGCGGTGGTATGATGAGCATACGAGAGCCCGGCCGAGGGCTCAGGCTCTCAGCCGGGCGCGACGACAGTTCTTCCCGGTCGGTTCTCGGGGAACGATTCGGGAACGATTTTTCTCTCATCTTCCTTCTTCTTCTCTCTACTTGCCTCCTGCGCGATGGCTGCAACCGTTAGTGTTTTTCTACTTTACGCATCTTCCCGCCACTTGGTGCTACCCCCCGTGGCGGATGACCCGCATCCGCTGACCCTTCAGCCATGAGCAAGAACGCCTTTACGAAGATGGAGACTGCGAGGTTGGTGCTCCGCCGTTTGGCCGAAGAAGACCTTGTGCCGTTCATGGCGTATTTGAACGACCCTGAGGTGGCGCGGTATCAGTCGTGGGAGTCGTATACGGAGGAGCAGGCGCGGGAGGTCATCGGGCGGCAGGAGGGGGTTGAGCCGGGGACGCCGGGGCAGTGGTTTACGTTCGCGGCGGAGTTGAAGGAGACGGGAGTTTTAATCGGCCACGTCGCGCTCAGCGTGAAGGCGGACGACCACAGGCAGGCGGAGATAGGCTTCACGTTCGCGCGCGGGCATCAGGGGCGGGGGCTGGCGCGGGAGGCGGCCGAAGTCGTGTTGGACTACGCCTTCGAAGTGCTTGGGCTGCACCGCGTGGTGGCCGTCGCCGACTGCGAGAACGTGCGTTCGGTGGCGCTCCTCGAAAGGCTCGGGATGAGGCGCGAAGGGCACTTCGTCGAAAACATCTGGTTTAAGGGCGCGTGGGGGTCGGAGTACCTGTACGCCTTGCTGCGAAGGGAGTGGCTGTCGAGGCGCGCGGTTTAAGAAGAAGAGATTGCCCGGACGGGGGGGGGGGGCGGGGGGGCGGGGCGGCGCCGGCGCCGCCCCGCCGGGGGGGGGTAGTGCCCCGCCCTTCGCGGTTGGTTAATCCCGGCAGTCTCCTTCCACGGACTTCAGCCCTTACGGCGTCGTCGGGCGCGGGTGGCGATGCCCGCGAGGCCCGTGCCGAGCAGGAGGATCGTGGCGGGCTCGGGGACGGCCGCGGGCTGCGCCTGGCCGAAGCTGAAGTTGTCGAGGAGCGGGATGCCGGCCCCCTGGTTCGGGGAGGGAATCGTCGTGAAGCGTATCGAGGCGATGGCTACGGCCCTCACGATGCCGAAGAAGCCGCGCCCGGGCCGCAGCGGCGTGTTGACGACGAAGGTCTCGCCGTTCGCGAGCACCACCTGGAAGGGCAGCCCGTCCGGGTTCGTGCTCATGAGGTCGGTGCCGATGGCTGTGATGCCGGCGGGCAGCGTGACCTCGACGAAGCTGAACCCCGACAGCACCGCGCCCGAGTTGAACTGGAAGAGCGGGGCGAAGAACCCGGAGTCCACCACGGAGACCATCCCCGTGCTTGAGCCGCTGAAGGTGGCGCCCTGGAGCGTCAGCGGCGAGTTGAAGTTGGCGACGCTGTTGGGCGAGGCGATGCCCTCGAAGTCGAGGGTCGTCAGGTTGGTCGCGGCGCCGTTGAAGAGCGTGCGGCTGGTGAAGATGACTGTGTCGGCGTGCGCGGGCGCCGAGGCGACGGCGACGGCGGCAAAGGCCGCCAGCGTGAAGAGCAGTTTCCGCAAGGCGATCATGTTAAGCCTCCTTTGCTCGTGATGTGCGGGCACTCACGCCCCGGCGGCGCCGCCGGTTCCTTTTTTTGAGAACGGGGAGGCTGGCGAGATATGGCGGGGCACGCGCCATACCTTCCCGCTGTCTGGTTTCTGTTGGGAGCGCGGCCAGCTTATGCGCCGCGCTCGCGGGTTGTCAAGATTTTCGTGGCGCGTCGTTGACTTTTGGGCGGAACGGAATATGATGCCGCCGTCACGCCCATGCCCGTCATCTACACCATCGACAGACCCGAGCGCGTCGTCTACCTGATGACCGTCGGCGACCCCTCCTTCGAAGAGTGGCGCGACGCGCTGCTCAAAGTCTTCTCCGACCCGGCCTTCGAGACCGGCTTCCACTTCATCAGCGACCGGCGTCGCGCGAAGGCGCCCGGCGCCGAGTTCGTCGAGCGGGAAATCGCCTTCGTCCGCGAGCACGAGGCGGAGATAGGCCGCTGCCGCTGGGCGGCGGTCGTCCCCGACCCCGCGACCGACGAGGCGGCGCGCGCGGTGACGAATCGCGCGGGCATGGCGGAAGTCGAGGTCGGCTTCTTCTACGACCTCGCGGCGGCGCGCCGCTGGGTCTTCGGCCGGGACTGAAGTTTAGAACGCCTACCTGCTTCCGACTATCGCGACCGCGCGGAGTGGGCCGCCGCTGCCGCCCTTGATCTTCATGGGCAGGGCGACGACGTGGAAGCCCTCGGCGGGGAGCTGTTCGAGGTTGGCGAGGTTCTCGAAGGCGGGGACGTTGCGCTCGAAGAGGACGCGGTGCGACTCGAAGAGCTTCGACTGACCGTAGTCGATGCTCGGCGTGTCGAGCCCGACGGCCTTGACCGTGCGCGCTTGCACGAGCCAACGCGCGGCGTCGGGGTGGAGGCCTGGGAAGTGCAACTTGGCGACCGCGTCGGCTCCGCGCTCGTCCGTGCCCATGTAGCTGCGCCGGTCGGGCCAGCGTTTGCCGAAGCCCGTCCGCAGCAGCACGAGCACGCCGTCGGGCAGACGCCCGTGCTCGCGCTCCCACGCCGCGAAGTCTTCAGTTGAGACTTGATAGTCCGCGTCGCGCGCGCACTTCTCCGACACGTCCACGACGACGCCGGCACCCATCAACTGCTCCAAAGGAATCTGGTCGGCCGTGTTGTGCCCCTCGGCGAAGTGCACGGGCGCGTCGAGGTGCGTGCCGCCGTGCTCGGCCATCGAGAAGTTGTTGGCGGCGTAGTAGTAGCCCTGCGGGGTCACGCCGTCCGCGACCTTCTCCAGCTTGAACCCGTCGGCCGTCGGCCAGAAGACGGTCTGCTCGTCGTACGCGTGCGACAGGTCTACCAGCCGCCCCGCGAACGGGTCGGCCTCCTTCGGGTTGCATGAAAGTGTTAGGGACGAGACGAGACAGAGCGCGAGGAGTGCGGCCGTTTGTTTCATCGGCGTGAACCTCCGGACGAGTTAAGAACGCGGGCGGGCGGAGCATATCACATTCGAGAAATAATTCTCCCCGCTGCCGGATTTCGCCGCGCGGCCCCGCGTTATCAAGTGGGCCGCGAAGTTATCGACCGACACTTCGTCGGCCTCACGCAACGAGAACGCCGCGAGTCATTCGCGGCGCACGCGCGCCGGGCCTTCGGTCCTCGCCCCGGCCCCACCCCGTCTCAGGAGAGGAGAAACCTTATGTCAGACAGCCACCCGAACGAAGTCCCCGAGTTCGCCCTCGCCGACCACGCCGCGCGCCGCCGCGAGCTGGCGGCCGTCGGCGCCAGGGCGCACGAGCAC
>CAXTSK010000242.1:0-7675 GCA_964246655.1 uncultured Pyrinomonadaceae bacterium | reverse complement strand
CGGCTGCACCGCCGCACCCGCCGCCCGCGCTTCGGCCCCGTGAGGCCCCGCGCGCGCGGCAGCGTTCCGAACTGTTCACCTGGAAACTCCGTCCGCCGAAGGGCCGCGCGCGGCGCGTCGGGCTCGAAAGGCGCGCGCCCTTGACGGCGGCTTCCTTCGGCCCTCGCAGCCCGGCCGGGTCGTGCGCGCGTACACGGTTCGTCGCGCGCCCCGCTCCCGGTCGTCCGGCGGCCCTGCGTAAAACTTTTCAAACGGGGCGAAGCACACGGCGCGCTGTGGAACCAAGTCCGACGCGCACGCTTCGGCCCCGCCAAAATCCTTCGGCCCTGTCTACTGAGTTTCTGGCGCGACTCCACACGCGTCGTACAGCCTACGTTGTCATCGCGCGCCGTGCCGGAAAGTTTTAGGTTCAGGCAGTCAGGACAGGCGGGCTCAGTATAAACGACCCGTCGGCGAAAAGGCGAGCGGGGAAGGGTTCGGCCTGGGGCTGACTTCGGCTGCTTAGCCGAGGACGGCGTTGGCCTCGACGGTCAGGCCGCCCGCGGACGCGACCGTTATGCTCTCGCCGCGCCTAACAAGCCGCGTCTCCTGGTAGGCTCCGTTGAGGGGGCGCGTGTAGACCTCGATGAGTTCTTCCGGCAGGTTGACGAGCCACATTTCGGGGCCGCCTGCGCGTGCGTAGAGAGGGGCTTTGACCTTACGGTCGTAGTTGATCGTGCTGTCGGAGACTTCGACGATGAGAAGCACGTCGTCGGGCACAGGCTTGGCGTGCGCGTAGAAGTCGTCACGCCGCCTGAGCAGGGTGACATCGGGCACCGGCTCGGAGTACTCGTTAATCTAAACGGGGTTTTGCACCCAGAGCATTGCGACGTTCCGCGCCCGGTCTCCCAGAAGCTCCGTCAGCCTCCCGACGCAGGCGGCGTGGCGGCTGCCGATTGGGTTCATCTTGATGATCTCGCCTTCTATCAGCTCGACGCGGTCGTCCTCCCGCAGGACGCCGGCCGCGGCGATCCGGTAGTACTCCTCGATGCTGAACTGTAGCTTGCTGACTTCGACTGACATGACTCACCCCTCAGTTGACGAAGCGGCGGAGGCGGATGCTGATGGCGAAGCCGATGGCGACGGAGGTCGAGAGGATGGCCGAGAGGCCCGCGCTCATCAAAGGCAAAGGCACGCCGATGACGGGCAGCATGCCGAGGGCCATGCCGACGTTGATGAATATCTGGAAGGCGAGGCCGCCGACGATGGCCATGATGACGAGCATGCCCGTGCGGTCGGGCGCGCGCCGCGCCCCGTGGATGAGCTTGGTCAGCAGCACCGCGTAGGCTAAGAGTAAAAGCACGCAGCCGACGAAGCCCGTGTTCTCGGCCGTGACGGCGAAGATGAAGTCCGTGTGCGGCTCGGGCAGGAACTTGAGCTTGCTCTGCGAGGCGTCGCCGCGCGTCTCCGAGCCCCACAGTCCGCCCTTGCCGACCGTGAGGATCGACTGCCACGTGTGGTAGCCGAAGCCGCGGCGGTCGGCGTTCTCCGGGTCGAGGATGACGTTGATGCGCTCCTGCTGGTAGGACTTGATGGCGCCCGTCTTGACGCCGACGACCCACGCCGCCGGCACCGCGGCCGTGCCGAGGACGAGCGCCGCGATGACGAGCCACATCCGCACCGACGACAGGAAAAGGACGACGGCGAGCAGAGGGAAGTACGTGATCGCCTGCCCCGCGTCCGGCTCAAGCATGATGAGGCCGACGGGGAGCGCGAGGATCGCCACGCCCATCAACATCTGGCGGATGGTCAGCGTCGAGCCGCGCGGACGGCCGTAGTAGCGCGCGAGCATCAGCACCGTCGGAATCTTCATAAACTCCGACGGCTGGAACTGGCCGAGGCCGGGCACGCCGATCCAGCAGCGCTGCCCGTTGATCTTGAGCCCGATGCCGGGGACGAGCACGATGAGGAGGAGGAAGAGGCCGAAGGCGTAGAAGGCCGGCGCGAAGTGGACGAGCTTGCGGTAGTCCGTGAACGCCACCGCCAGCATCACGACCGTCGAGACGCCGAGCCCGACGAACTGCTTCTTCCAGTACCCCGTGTCGGGCTGCGCGTTGTAGATCATCCACGTCCCGAACAGCGCGATGGCCAGCGCCAGCAGCGTCAGCAGCCAGTCGAAGTCGCGGAGTTTTCGCTTTTCGAGTATCGCAACCATAAGGGTGTTGGGTGTTGGGTGTTGGGTGTTGGGCCAGGATTTACTAACACCCGAAACCCAACACCCAACACCCTTACTGGTGTTGTGCCGTCGTCTCAACCGCGGGCGCCGCCGCGGGCGCGATCTCCGGGTGCGCCTTCGCGAGGTAGGTCTGGTAGACGTTGTGGACGGCGGGCGCGGCGAACTTGCCGCCGAAGCCGACGTTCTCGATGAGCGCGATCATCGCCAGTTCGGGCTTTTTCGCCGGGGCGTAGGAGACGAACCAGGAGTGATCTTTGTTCTTGCCCACGTCCTTGCCGAGGCCGACGACCTGCGCGGTGCCGGTCTTGCCCGCCACGTTGAAGCCCTCGATGCGCGCAGCGCCGCCCGTGCCGCCGGGTTCATTCACCACAGCCCACATGCCTTCGACGACGAGGTCGTGCTGGTCGGCGGGGATGTCGAGAATCTTCGGGTCGGGGTGGTCGAAGGTCTGCCGCGGACGCGTGTCGAAGGGGCCAACCGCGGCGACCTGCTTGGCCTCCCTCAAGAGGTGCGGGACGTAGAGGCGGCCGCCGTTGGCGACGGCGACCTGCGCGCGCAGCATCGCGAGCGGCGTGACGAAGTCGTAGACCTGCCCGAACGAGGCGTAGACCGTGTCGATGTCCTTCCACTCGGCGTCGCGCGGGTTGAAGCGCGCCTTGAACTCGCGCGAGGGCGTCCAACTCTTCAGCTCGTGCGGCAGGTCAACGCCTGTCAGCTTGTTGAGGTCGAACTCGTCCACCATCTTCATAATGCCTTCGAGTTCCATCTTGAGGCCGAGGCGGTAGAAGTAGCCGTCGCACGAATGCTTGATGGCCGTGCGCAGGTCGGGCGAGCCGTGGTGGCCCATGCAGCGCGTGAACTTGTTGCCGATCTGGATGCCGCCGCCGCAGACCAGGTTCGAGTGCTTGAGCGTGATCGCGTCCTGCTGGAGGCCGGCCGCCGCCATCAGAATCTTCCACGTCGAGCCCGGCGGGTAGCGGCCGCGGATGGCGCGGTTGAACATCGGCGTCGTGGGGTCGCGCAAGAGCGCGTTCGCCTCCTTGCGCCCCGCGGGCGTGCCGATGCGCTGCGAGAAGAGGTTCGGGTCGAAGGTCGGGTAAGAGGCCATCGCCATGATCTCGCCGTTCTGCGGATCCATGACGACGATGACGCCGCGCTTGTTGGGCGAGTTGCGGAGCTGCTCCTCGGCCGTCAGTTGCAGGTCGAGGTCGATGGTCGTGACGATGTCCTGCCCGGGCTGCGGCTGGACGACGGAGAGTTCCCGCTGGATGCGCCCGCGGCTGTCCACCTCGACCTCGCGGTAGCCGTCGCGGCCCCGGAGGTAGCGGTCGTAGGTGGACTCGATCCCCTCCTGCCCGATGATGTCGCCGGGGTGGTAGGGGTTATCTTTGACGAGGGGGTTGACGGCCGGGTCTTTGAAGCGGGGCTGCTTGAGTTGCTCGGGGCTGATCTCGCCGACGTAGCCGAGGACGTGCGCGAGCGTGCCGTTCGAGGGGTAGCGGCGCTGCGGCTGCTCGCGCACGAGCAGCATCGGCAGTTCGAGCGTATGCGCCTCGACCCAGGCGATGTCCGCGGGGCCGGCGCCCTCCTTGACCGTCACCTCCTCGAAGGCGGGCTGGCGCTTGGCCTCGTCGAAGCGCTCGCGCAGGAGGCCGGGGTCGATGTCGAGCCCTTCGGAGAGCGGCTCGATGAGGACGTTCCAGTCCTTGCCCTTCATGTCCTCGCCGGCGAGGAGGATGTTGTAGGTCGAGCGCGAATCGACGAGGAGCTTGCCGTTGCGGTCGAAGATGGCGCCGCGCGGGGCGGGGATGCGCAGGCGGCGGATGCGCTGGTTCTCGGCGCGCTCGGCGTAGTATTCGCCGCGCACGACCTGCAAAAAGTAGAGGCGCACGCCCAGCACCACGAGGATGGCGACGACCAGCGCGTGGATGACCGCCATCCGCATCTTCAAGTTTTGGGTCTCGTCTTCGAACTTCATAAGGCACTCTCGGTAAACTTGGATGCCGGTTAGTAGGTTTTGGGTTTTAGGTGTTGGGTGCTGGGTCGGTCTTTATTCCCAACACCCAACACCTAAAACCCAAAACCTACTACTTTCTCCGCCCGAGCCCGCGGCGGGCGATGCGGCGGCGGAAGGCGAAGGCGCGGCGCTGGCGGACGCGCGTCGATTCATCGAAGAAGAGGTCTAGGACAAAGGCGACGGCCGTCCCCGTCACCGTCGTCCAGATGACGCCGTAGGCCATCGTCTCGGCGATAGGCCCGGGCGGGTTCGGCGGCTGGCCTAAGAATTGGTGGAGCAGCAGGTAGACGATTGTGTTGAAGGCGGCCGCGCCCGCGATGACGGGGATGCGCAGGAGCGGGTTGTCGATCATCACGCGCGTCACGAGCGCCGCCAAAAGGTACGCCGTCAGCGTCATCGAGAACCCGCGCGCGCCGAGCAAACCCCCCGAGAGCGCGTCGGTCGCGAGCCCCGCCACCGTGCCCAGCACGACGGCCTGCACCGCGTCGCGCTGCAACGCGAAGTAGACGACCACGACGAGCGTCAGGTCGGCGTAGACGGCCGGCCGCCACACCGTGCTCAACCCCGTCTGTGCCACGACGGCCAGCGCCACGCAGGCCGCAAGTTTCCACTTCATAACAGTGAGCAGTAAGCAGTAAGCAGTAGTCGAGTTAAAACGGGCGTTGAGCGGTAAACCTTCAAACTGCTTACTGCTCACCGCTCACTGCTCACTTGCCTTTCCCCTTGTCCACGTTCGGCAGCGTCCGTTCGGGGGCCGTGCGCTGCGGCGGGTGGTAGTTCAGCACCGCGACCTCCTGGAGCGAGTCGAGGCGGGCGCCCGGCTTGACCCGGATGGTGTGCGGCGTCGTGGCCGAGCCGGGGATGACTTCTACCACGGTGCCGACGTTCAGGCCCGGTGGGTAGATACGGTCCTGGCCGGTGGTAACCACGTAGTCGCCGGAGTTGACCGTCTCAAGCCCCGAGACGTAGCGCATCTCAAGCAGCCCGTTCTTGCCGAAGCCGCGCACCGAGCCGAGCGCGTTCGACTGCCCCAGCTGCCCGACCACCGCCCCGGCGGCCGAGCGCTCGTCGGTGATGAGCATGACCTGCGCCGAGACGGGGCCGACGCCGACGACGCGTCCGACGATCCCCTCGGGCGTGACGACCGGCATGTCTAAATCGACGCCGGAGGTGCTGCCGCGATTGATGATGAGCGAGTTGAACCAGACCGAAGGGTCGCGCGCCACGACGCGCGCCGGGATCGACTGGTAGGTGACATCTTTGGTGAAGTCGAGCAGCTTCTTCAGCCGCTCGTTCTCGTCGCGCGCCTGCCGCGCCTCGCGCAACTCGTTCTCGGCCTCGGCCAGGCGCAGGCGAAGCGTCTCGTTCTCGGCCTGCGCCTGCCGCATGTCCCCGAGCCGCCGGAAGAAGCCCACGCCCGCGCCGCCCACGCCCGTCGTCGCCGACTGCACGGGCGAGAAGAGCGATTGCGCCCAAGTCCGAACGACGGGCTGCCCCGTGGCCGAGTCCTTCGCGTTCCAGCTCATCAGCCCGAAGTTGGCGACGAGCAGGACGACCAGCCAGAGCGGCGCGCGCTGCCTGATCTCCTTCTGCGTGCTCCGAACCATTGCTATAAACTATGAAATAGGAACGCGTAACTATCAACTCAAACCCTTTGTCTGACTGTTCATCGTTCAGCGTTCCTGGTTCAGCGTTCCTTCTACATTCCGCCCGTCAGATTGTTGTCCCAGCGGACGCGCTTGAGGAGGTCGAAGTCCGAGAGCATCTTGCCGGCGCCGAGCACGACGGAGGAGAGTGGGTCGTCGGCGATGGAGACGGGAAGGCCCGTCTCGATGGAGAGCCGCTTGTCGAGGTTCTTGAGGAGCGCGCCGCCGCCCGTGAGCACGATGCCGCGCTCGACGATGTCGGCCGAGAGTTCCGGGGGCGTGCGTTCGAGCGCGACGCGGACGGCGTTGACGATGGTCGCCACCGAGTCGGCCAAAGCCTCGCGCACCTCCTCGTCGGTGATGGTGATGGTCTTGGGGATGCCTTCGATCAGGTTGCGGCCGCGCACGTCCATCGAGAGCGGCTCGTCGAGCGGGAAGGCGCTGCCCAACTGAATCTTGATGGCCTCGGCCGTGCGCTCGCCGATGAGGAGGTTGTACTTGCGCTTGATGTACTGCGTGATGGCCTCGTCCATCTCGTTGCCCGCGACGCGGACGGCGCGCGAGTAGACGATGCCGGACAGGCTGATGACGGCGATGTCGGTCGTGCCGCCGCCGATGTCCACGATCATGTTGCCGTGCGGCTCGGTGATGGGGAGGCCCGCGCCGATGGCCGCGCACATCGCCTCTTCGACGAGGTAGACCTCCGAAGCCTTGGCCCGGTAGGCCGAGTCTTCGACGGCGCGGCGCTCGACCTGCGTGATCTCGGAGGGGATGCCGATGACGACGCGGGGGCTGACCCAGGTCTTGCCGTTGTGCGCCTTGCGGATGAAGTGCTGAAGCATCTTCTCCGTGACTTCGAAGTTGGCGATGACGCCGTCCTTCATCGGGCGGATGGCGACGATGTTGCCGGGCGTGCGCCCGAGCATCTCCTTGGCCTCCTTGCCGACGGCTTCGGGAGTGTTGGTGACCTTGTTGATGGCGACGATGGAGGGCTCCGAGACGACGATGCCGCGCCCCTTGGCGTAGACGAGCGTGTTGGCCGTGCCGAGGTCGATAGCGAGGTCGCTGGAGAAAAGGCTGAAGAGTGACTTGAATGCCATTCGTTACTGTTTACGCACCTCTGACTTCTGGTTGATGCGCCCGGGCCTTCGGACAAAGGCGTTGCGGCCTGGAAACGGCCGCCGCCCGACGCCCTCCGGATGCACTTCGGGCGTCCCTGCTCCCTTTGTCTTCGCCACGCGGCGTGGAACGAAATAACAAAGATACAACGAACGGGGCAAGAACGCGAACCGACGCAACCTACGGGTTGACCTGGGAAGAGCTTGACTCTCTGGCTTGAATTGTCCTTCGAGCGGGGGGTGCTTTCCGGCAAGTTCTCAAACAATGCTTTACAGCATGCGGGGGAAATTGTCTACAACTTTTTTAGCGACGGGGTTTTGGAGACTCGGGCGGGGGTTCGTCAGGCGTCCTGGGCGGCTTCGGCGGCGTGGCGGACGCAGTTCTTGCGGGCGGCCTTGGCCTCGTACATGGCGGCGTCGGCGCGGGCGATGAGCTGCTGGGGCGACTGCGCGTGGACGGGGAAGCAGGCGACGCCGAAGGAGGCCGTGAGCTGTAGGCGCAGGCCGCGCCCGCCGGTGAAGGCGTGGGTGCTGATGCGCTCGCGGACGCGCTCGGCGACGCGCAGGCCCATGTCGAGGTCGGTCTCGGGGAGGACGGTGACGAACTCGTCGCCGCCGTAGCGCGGCACCACCGCGGTGTCGCGCCCGCCGGCGAGGATGACCCCGGCCAGCGCCAACA